>CAXUCS010000083.1:1418-8651 GCA_964249365.1 uncultured Caulobacteraceae bacterium
ATCGGGCGCCTGATCGGCGCCGAGCCGGGCGAGACGATCGTGGCCGACTCCACCTCCGTCAACCTGTTCAAGCTGCTTGTCGCCGCCCTGACCCACCAGGCGCCGCGCACGACCATCCTGTCCGAGCCGGGCAACTTCCCCACCGATCTCTATGTCGCACAGGGGGTGACGCGGCTGCTGCCCGGGCGCGTGCGGCGCGTGCAGCACGAGGCGGTGGTCGACGACCTGGACGGGCAGGTCCGGCGCATCCTGGCGCACTGCGGCCTGCCGTTCGAGGCCGCGTGCCTCGACTTCCACCGCACCCGCCGCAGCGTACGCACGCCCAGTTCCGAACAGGTCCGCCAGCCGATCTTCCGCGACGGCCTGGACCAGTGGCGCCGCTTCGAGCCCTGGCTGGAGCCCCTTCGGACGGCGCTCGGCGACGCCGTTGCGACCTACAAAGACTGAGCGTTCCGGATCAGCCTTTCCGGGGCGCGGGCTTGGACTTGGAGGCTGAAGCCGCCGCCGCGCTCCGTTCCGTGGAGCGGCGGCCGGGGGCGCCGGCGTGGGGCTGGCGCGCGGCCTTGCGCGCCGCGACGAGCGCCGCGAGCTTCTGGCTCGCGGACAGGTCGGCGGGTTCGTCGGAGTCGTTCATGGGTCTCGATAGCACGTCGAGGCGTCAGTCGCCTCATCGGGAGCGGGGACGATTATCGGCGCGCCAGCCGCAAGAAGCCGCGCCCAGGCGGACCGCGCCGACCGGACCCGCGCTCCCGCGCTCGCGGGTCCTGGCCTTTCGTCAGGAGGCGCCGCGCCTTGGCGCAGCGAGACTCCTCGCCTTTTCTTAATCATCCTGTGCAACTCTGCCGACAAGAATAGAAGACAGGGGAGTGCGAAGGGTGTCCGCAGGCGTCGAGACGGCCGCGAGGGCGAGGTTCGAGTCACCGCCGGAAGGCTCGCTGCGCTACTTCTCCGCCTCCGCACGCAACTTCATCCCGCGCCTTATAAATCTTGCGGCGGTCGCGACCATGACGGCCTGCCTGCTTGGCCCGGTCTGGGCGACGGCGTGGTCGGTTTGCGCCCTGGTCGCCATCTGCGGCGTGATCGGGCTGACCCGTTCGGAAGTGGCGCGCCGGTCGTCGCTGCAACGGGGCCGGCCGCAGAGCGGGCTGCTGGCGATCAGCATAGCCAACACCTCCCTGTACGCCGGGATCGCGGTTGCGCTCTGGAGCACAGGTCAGCCCGTCGGCCGGCTGGCGAGCGTCGTCAGCCTCTCCATCGCCGTGGTCTACACGCTTCTCCAATATTATGCGGATCGAAGGATCCTCATCCTCATGCTGACGCCTGCGGCGCTGGCCGGCTGCTACATCTTTGCAGACACCTTTTTCCGCTCGCATCATGCCTTGGCGAGCGGGGTGGTGCTGCTGGCGCTCTGCGTGGTCGTGCTGAACTTCCTGATCGTCTCCTCCAGGAGCCTCAACTGGTCTCGCAACACCCTGCGGGACGCGCGCTCCAAAGCCCGCCGCGGCGAGGAGGCGGCGGAAGCCGCCAACGTCGCCAAGGGCCAGTTCCTGGCCATCATGAGCCACGAGATCAGGACGCCGCTCAACGGCGTCCTCGGCATGGCCCAGGCCATGGCGGGCGACGAGCTGACGAGCTGCCAGCGGGAGCGGCTGGGGATCGTCCAGAGGTCCGGCGAGGCGCTCCTGGCCATCCTCAACGACATCCTGGACTTCTCCAAGATCGAGGCCGGCCGGATCGAGCTGGAGAGGGTCGCCTTCGACCTCGGCGAGGTCGCGACCGGAGCCCTGGCGGCCTTCACCGGTATCGCCAACCAGAAGGGGCTGTCGTTCAGCCTGGATCTGGCCGAGGCGACGGGCGTCTACCTGGGCGATCCGGTCCGGATACGCCAGATCCTCTACAACCTCATCTCCAACGCGGTGAAGTTCACCGAGACCGGCAGCGTCCGCGCCCGCCTGACATGGCGCGAGGGCCAGCTCGTCATGTGCGTCCGCGACACGGGCCCGGGCATCGCGCCGGAGATCGCCCAGCGGCTGTTCCAGAAGTTCGTGCAGGCCGACGCCTCGACCACCCGCCGCTTCGGCGGCACCGGGCTCGGACTGGCGATCTGCCGCAGCCTAGCCGACCTGATGGGCGGGCGGATCTCGGTGGAGAGCACGGTGGGGCAGGGGGCGGAGTTCACCGTCGTCCTGCCGCTCGAGCGCGTCGCCGATCAGCCTGCACGGGCCCCGGTGGAGGCGGCGGGCGCGGCTACGGCCCTGGCTCCCGACCGGCCGCTGCGTGTGCTGGTGGCCGAGGACAACGAGATCAACCAGCTCGTGCTGGTCACCGTCCTGCATCAGGTCGACATCAGGCCCAGCGTGGTGTCGGACGGCGTGGCGGCGGTGGAGGCGTGGGAGCGCGAAAGGTGGGACGTCATCCTGATGGACGTCCAGATGCCGGGGATGGACGGGCCGACGGCGACCCGCAGGATCAGGCAGCTGGAAGCCGCCACGGGGCGGCCCCGCACGCCGATCATCGCCGTCAGCGCCAACGCCATGGCCCACCAGGTCCAGCAATACCTCGACGCCGACATGGACGGCCATGTCGCAAAGCCGATCGAGATAGGGCGCTTGTTCCAGGTGCTGGACGCCGTCCTGCCGTGCGACGTCGACGAGGGCGCGGCGCCGCCCCCTCCGGCTACGGCGGAGCCTGACGCCGCCGCAGGCCTGCCCGCCCTCGCGCGAACCGCCTGATCACGAGGTCCGGCGGCGCGTCCCGCCTGCTCGCCGAGATCGTGGCCGGCGACGCGCCGAAGCTCGGTCCGGAAGCGGCCCGCTCGCCCTGAGGGCCGCCGAGTCACGAGTCGCTCGCGTCGCCCCGCCGATCGGGGCTGGGCGCCATCGGGCTGACCCTGATCCAGGGCCCGGCTGGTCGGCGCGGAGTCGATCTGCGGGGTGGCGATCGCGCGAAGCTGCGGATCGGGAGCTGCGAGCCAGTCAGCGGGTCCGCGGCCGGACCGGCGGGAGAACGCCGCAGAGATCGACCGCTCCCGCCGGCCGCAGGAAGAAGCTGTCCTGGCGATGGGCCTTGACCTTCACCCAGGCGGCGTAGGTGGCGCTCTCCGGTCGCAACCGTTCCAGGTTCGGCTGGTCCGGTAGCGGCAGGTCGGAGCCGATGCGCACCTGACGGATGGCCAGGCGTTCCGCGGGCGCGGTGTAGAAGCCGAGCTCGCCCTTGCCCCTCGGCAGGCTCGACAGCGCCTCCATTCCGCCCACCACCCGGCCCACGAGCGCGATGTTGCGATCGAGCGCCCGTATAGGCTGGCCGATGACGGCGTAGAGCTCCGCCCCCGTGCCCGTGTCGGGGTTCAGGTCGCGCCCGACGCCCACCATGCCGTAGCAGTGCGCGAGCCAGGCGCTCGTCCCGTCCACGGCCACGGGGAAGCCGTCGACCATGCCCACCTGGGGAGCGTAGGTGTCAGGGTAGGCCAGCGGGCGGAGCGGCAGGCCTACGGCGTACCGCTCGTACTCGGGAGGCGGCGAGCGGACGACGCCCGCGGGCAGGGGCTTCCTGCCGTCCGGGTCGCCCCACTGGCTGACGTAATTATCCTGCTCGCGCTCCACCGAAAGCCCGTCGTACCAGTGCTCGCGGGCCAGTCGGCGGATGTTGGCGACGTGTACGGGCGCGAACGCCCCGGCCAGGGCGATCACCACTCTCCCGCCGTTGGCGAGGTCCACCACCAGGAGGTCGGCGGGTTCGATCGCCGCCCAGTCCGCAGCGGGAGCCGAGGCCAGGACCGCCAGTGGCGTGGCCGGGCCGGCTGCCGCGGGCGGCGGCGGCGGCCCGCCCGCAGGCGATAGGGCCAGGAGGCAGGCGAGAAGGCGGAAGGACAGGCTCATGAGCGGAGCTTGGCATGGCGAGGCCGCAGCCTCCACGCAGAAGACGGCGGCGGGCGCGGGCGGCTCCCTAAGCGGGCGCCCGACATCCTGAAGCGGCGGCAGGCCTGGTTCGACGGCCAGCTCGACCTCGATCCTGAGCGCTTGGTCTTCATCGACGAGACCTGGGCGTCCACCAACATGGCGCGCCGCCATGGACGGGCTCCCCGCGGCGAGCGACTGCGCATGAGCGTGCCCCACGGCCATTGGCGCACCACCCCCTTCGTCGCCGGCCTGCGCTCGAATGGGCTGATCGCGCCCTTCGTGCTGGACGGCCCGATCAACCGCGAGGCCTTCGAGGCCTACGTCGAGCAGATCCTGGCGCCCGAGCTGCGCCCCGGCGACGTCGTGATCATGGACAACCTCTCCAGCCACCGCCGACGACCGCGCTTCCAGGAGATGATCGAGGCCAGAGGCGCGCGGAACTCCTCTTCCTCCCGCCCTACAGCCCGGACTTCAATCCATCGAGAAGGTCTTCTCCAAGCTCAAGGCGCTCCTGCGCAAGGCCGCCGAGCGCACCGTCGAAGGCCTGTGGACCACCCTCGGCAAGCTGCTGGACGCCTTCACGAACACCGAGTGCGCCAACGACTTCGCCGCCGCGGGATACGATGCTACCTGAGCGAAAACCGCTCTAGTGCGGCTGGGGCTCGCCGCCGGGCGAGACGGGGTGCGGCGCGCCGCCGGGGGAGCCCGCCGCCTTGCAGGTGGTCATGAACTGGGCGCGGGTCTGGCTGCCCTGCGCCCCGGCTTTTCTCGCCGCGACCCACTGGCGGGCGCAGCTGCGGGCGCCGGCGGCGTTGGCGGCGGTCCCGGCGACGAGCGCCAGAGTGAGGGCGAGGGGAAGGATGCGCATGGCCGGACTCCGGGTCACCTGAGGTTCACTCCGCCTCGACGCGGCGAGCCTGGCGCGCCTCCTGCCGCTCGCGGTAGCGACGCACCGCCTCCCCCCGGGCGTTCAGAAGCTTCAGCTGTTCTCGCGCCTTGAGGATGACCAGACCCGCGGCGAGCGCGCCGCTCACCACCGCGGTGGTCAGGCGGGGGTTCATCTGGGCGGCGGTCCAGAGGCTGGTCTGGCGCACGCCGAGGTAGGGCGAGCGTTCCCGGCCGTCCCGCCCGGGTCCGTACAGGGCGTCCTCGACGCCGGTCGCGGCGTCCTGGGAATGCGCCTTCATCAGGAACGGTATGGCCCAGGCGAGCACCGGCTCGGCCAGGTGCGGGAAGGCCTGGCCGATCGTGGCCTGCAGCCGACCGCCGCCGCCGACCGTGATCTGGCGCGCCCGGTTCCCCGCCGCATAGAGGATCGCCTCCGCGACCAGGTTGACGCCATAGACCGGCGGCGGGTTCTTGCGCGCGTCGCCGCGATAGTTCCTGGCGTGCTGGTGGTAGGGCGTGTCGATCGCCGCCGGCTTGATCAGGGTGACGTTGATCCGGGGCTGGCTGGCGATCAGCTCCATCCTCAACGCGTTGGTGAAGCCCTTCACCGCGTGTTTGGACGCCGAGTAGACGCCCTGCACCGGAATGGCCTGGTCCGACAGCACCGAACCGACGTTGATGAGCGTGCCGCCGCCCGGCCGTCCCTTGAAGTGCTCGACCGCGACCCTGGAGCCGTTCACCACGCCCCAGTAGTTGGTGTCGAACAGGCGGCGCTGGTCGTCCAGCGGCGTTTCCTCAATCGTGCCGAAGATCGAAACGCCCGCATTGTTCACCCAGGTGTCGAAGCCGCCGTGGAGTTCGTCGGCGCGCCGGGCCACGGCCTCAAGAGCGGTGAGATCGGCCACGTCGGCGATATGGTAGTCCGCCACCGCGCCCCGCGCCTTGAGCTCCTCGGTCAGTGCGCGCAGCGCCGGCTCGTTCCTGGCGACCAGCAGGAGCTTGGCGCCGCGCGCCGCGGCGAGGCGGGCGGTGGCGAGCCCGATGCCCGAGCTCGCCCCGGTGATCACCATCACCTGGCTGGCGAGGGGTTTAAGCGTGGCGGGCATGGGGAACGCTCCGGTATCCTCCGTCCGCAAACGGGGGGTGCAGAGCCGCGGTTCCTGCGGTGCGGGACGTTCACCCGCCACGCACCGGATCAGTGATGGCTGAGGATGGTGTCCAGGAGGTCGGAAGACGCCGCAGAGACGGCCGCGGGGGCGGAGGTCGCGGCGATCGTCATCGGCTGGGCTGCGGCGCGCGCCGCCGCGAAGCGGGCGGTGGCGGCCTGGGCGATCTGGCCGCCCATGACGGCGGCCTGACGGGCGGCCTGGTAGATGAAGCCATAGGTGGGATAGATGGTGTTGCCGAGGTTGTGGCTCGGGTCGTACCAGACCTTCACCTGGCTCCAGTCGCCGTCGGGCGACACGTCCACCACCGTGACGTCCTTTTCCACCTGGCCGCGGTGGCCGCCGATCACCGACCAGTTGGCGTGGGTGACCTGGATGATGCGGTCAGTCAGGACGTGGCTCACCACCGCCACATGGCCGTCATGCATGATCCCGGACGCACGGAACACCAGCACGGAGCCCGACTCGGGGGTGAAGCCGCGAGCGTAGCGGCCCATCGCCTGCTCCCACCAGGTCGCCGCATTGCCGAAGATCTGGATGCCAGTGAACAGCCGGGCGAACTGGGCGCATTGGAGCCCTTGGGCGTTGGCGGCGGGGGCGAAACCGAGTCCCGCGGCGAGAGCGGCCGAAACGAGGAGGGCCGGCAGACGCTTGCGCATGAAGGATACCCTGAACAACCTTACGTGCGTGTGAGGATGATGGTGGACGAGATCGGTGAACAGGGGCTTACCCGTCGCACCCGCCGCGACCGTTCGACCCAGAAACAACCGCGCAACATGGCTGAGCCGTTTGCGACACAGTCGAGGCCACTTGCTCCCAACTGAGCCTCGCCGGCCCGTGCCGGCCGTCGGCGTCGTGTGCCTGCGGGGGGCCGAGGTGCTCCTGATCCGTCGGGGAAAGCCGCCGCTCGCCGGGGCCTGGAGCCTGCCCGGAGGCCGGGTGGAATGGGGCGAGCGGCTGGAGGCGGCCGCGCTCCGCGAGCTTCGCGAGGAGACGGGCGTGGAGGCGGAGATCACCGGGCTGGTGGACGCCGTCGACGGCCTGTTCGGGCCGGACACGCACTATGTGCTGATCGACTACGCCGCGCGCTGGCTCTCGGGCGACCCGCGGGCCGGCGACGATGCGGCGGCGGCCGCCTTCCACCCCCTCGAGGCGCTTGAGCGGCTAGGGCTCTGGAGCGAGACGGTGCGGGTGATCCGGCAGGCGTCGCGTCTCGCACCTCGGTCTTCCGAGGACGGTGGGATGACTCTCAAACCCTGAGCGGCATCAGCACGTAGCGG
>CAXUCS010000084.1:0-8514 GCA_964249365.1 uncultured Caulobacteraceae bacterium
GCCGGCCAGCTGCGGCCGCTCCCGTGAGGCTCCGTGATCTGGCGGCTGTTCCGCAAGACCGCCGACGCAGGATTCGCCGAGAGCGGCGGCGGAGCCGATGCGGGTTTGGGCGGCCCCGGCGATCCGCGCCGCCCCATCCTCGCGGCGTTGGATCAGCTCGGTCTGCCCTGGCGTGAGACCCGCGCCGCCCTGGCCGAGCGCTATGGCGTGCAGCCGCATCCGGCGTACCGTTGGGATGTCGTGGACACGCCTGGGCAACCCGTCAGCGGGCTGCTCTGGCCGATGTCGGTGCAGATGCTGCCGCAGTTCCCTCGCGGCTTCCCGCCCGGGCGTTTCTCCAGCGTCGCCTCCTGGGGCGACGACGCCGAAGGAAATCTCCAGCGTGCAGCCAAGGAGCTCGGGCGGCTACTCGGGTCGGGTCGCGTCCGCACCCAGTACAACACCCGCACCTGCGAGTGGCGCGCCGGAGCCGCCAGCGTCCGCCTGGTCAGTTGGCCGCCCGAACTGCAGACCTCGCGCCTCACGAACTCGGCTCACGCCCGCGACCCCCGGATCATCAAGGGCTGCCACGTGGAGGTGGAGACGGGCTTCCGGCCTTCGCCGACGACCGAGGAGGAGGTCTGGCTGGAGAGCTTCTCGCCTCTCGGCTCCATCCGGGGAGACCGCCTGATGCAGCGGAAGGACGTGGTCGACCTCGCCCCGCCCGAGGCGCAGATCGCGTTCGTCCGCGAGCCGGGCCGCCACCTGAAGAAGACTTTCGGCCATGTCGGCGCGTCATCCAACCGCCAAGCCCTCATCTTCTGCCACACGCAGCTTTACCTCGCGCCGGCGAGGAGCATCGAGGCGTTCCGGGTCGAGCGCCTGTTGCCGGCCAAGGGCGGCGGCGGGTCCTACCTGGACGTCATCTGCCGGACGGGCGAGGCGGACTGTCCGACCAAGCGATTGCGCATCCATTCCGCTGACGAGCCCGAGGCGTTGAACGACTTTGGGGCGGAGCTGGCCGGCTTCTTCGGCGCGCCGTTCCAGCTGGCCGAGCCGTACCCGGACGTCTGAGGGCGGCCTGAAGCCAGGGGAGTTCTTGGGCTCGGCGCGCTCAGGACCCTGTTGGCTCCAGCGTGAACATCGGCCGCCGACTCGCCCCCATGGTGAGGATCGCCACCGGTAGGACCGGCCTGCTGTCGGCCAGGCTGAAGCGGTAGCGGTGGAGCAGCGTCGCCAGGACCACCTGCGCCTCGGCCATGGCGAAGCTCGCGCCGATGCAGATGCGCGGGCCCGCCCCGAACGGCATGAAGGAGCCGCCCGATTGGGCGCGTGAGCCGAAGCGCTGAGACGGGCCGCCCATAGCGCTCACCACCGCCGAGCACATGCCGCGCCGCTTCGGGATCGCTGACCAGAAGCGGGCGGCCGCCGAAGTTCTTGGAGCGGATGATCAGCTCCTCGAAGCTGCGCTCCGACCAGACGCCAAGAACGTTGCGGCTCATCTGCAGGAGCACGCGCCAGCTCGGCAGGTCATGCGTCCGCACCGGCGGGGCTGGCGGCGTGATCTTCTGGGCGACGACGCTCAAGGTGCGACGCCTCACCCGTTCGTCAGGCGGTAGCGGAGCCAGACGGAGCCGCCCTCCAGGACCTCGCTGCTGACCAGCGCCATCTCGCGGAGGTGGGCGGGCGCTCCGGCCTCGTCGTCGCCGGAGTCGAAGACGCTGGGCGCGCCCTTGGCGCCGTCCACGACCGGGCACACCACCAGGCTGACCTCGTCGACCAGGCCCGCCCGGAGAAACGCGCCGTTCGCGCCGCCGCCGCCCTCCAGGAGCAGCCGTTCGATACCGAGCTCGCGGCTCAGGATGTCCAGCGCCAACGGGAGGTCGACCTCGTCCCGTCCGGCGAAGATATAGGACACCCCGTCCTCCTGCAGCCCGCCAAGGTGTGCGTCCGACACCGCCTCGGTCAGCACCACAACGATCGGGTCGCCGCCGATGTCGGCGCGGCCCCAGGCGATCTTGCCGTGCGCGTCCAGCACGACGCCGTAGGCGGCGGCATCCCTGTGCGCGAGGTGGTTCTCGCGCGGGATGGATACCCTGGCATCGCTCGGATAGCTCTCACGCTTGGCGAACTCCTGCCCGGTGACCCGGCCCACGATCCAGGCGTCGCCCTCAAGCTCATCGTGAAGGCGCTCGAACAGACCTGAGGTGTTCAGGCCCTTCGGCCGCCAGCGGCTGTCGAGGATGCGGCCGTCGACGCTGCAGAGCATATGGCAGATCACGTGCGGCTTCATGCGAGACCTCAGGAGTGATTAGCGGCGGCGGCCGAAGAGGGTGGCCAGAGGCGCGCCGACCAGCAGCGGCAGGCCTAGGAAGAGCACGTGGCCATGCGAGAGGATGCCGATCGTCACGCTCAGGCCAAGAGCCGCGATGAGGATGACGACGCCGGTGGCGGTCATGGCCACCTCAACGTGAGGAGAAGCGCTCGTAGCGGTGATCCGTCGGACGAGCGGGTCGACGTCGGCCTGGTAGATCTCACGCTGCAGGAACGCCACCTCCGCCTCCTGCGCGTCCAGGTCGACATCGATGTACCAGGCCCGCGGGCCGCCCTGCCCATCGGGGTTCCAGCGATAGCCTCGCCGCTTCAGCGCGCCCTTCAAGTCGAAGGGGGCGTTCTCGGCCCAGACACGCGCCTGCGGCCGGCGCGCCCGGTCGAGCAGCTGCGCTAGGCCGGTCCGGCCGCTGCGGGGATGGGTTTTCGCCAGGAGTTCAATGCCGGCCAGGCAGTCGTGCACGGCGCGGTGACGCTCGTAGAAGAACCCTGCGCCGGCCGCGAGGTAGGTCAGCTTGGTCCCTTCGTACCCCTCCCCCGCCCAATCGATCTCGCACATGGAGCAGCCCCACGGCTTGGCGGCGAAGCTGTCGTTCAGCCGTTCCAGGAAGCGTCTGTCAAACGCGGCGTTGTGGGCGATCACGATGGCGGCGTCGGCCATGAAGCCGCTGACTTCGGCGCGGTCGATGCGGCGGCCCGCGACCATGGCGTCGTCGATCCCTGTGATGACGGTCACCTCGGCCGGAATGGGCCGGCTCGGCTCGCGGAAAGCCTGAAACGCGGGGCGCACCTCGAAGACCTCACCCGCGCGTCCGTAGGTGAACGGGACCATGGCAAGTTCGATGACCTCGTCGTGCTCTGGGTCCAGTCCGGTCGTTTCGGTGTCCACGTACAGCGCCAGACGGGTCTGGACGTCTTCCGCCGGAGCAGTGCCGACATGCGGCGTAAGCTGGCGCAGCACTCGGTAGGCGCCGGACTGCTCCAGGAGAGCGGCCATGGCCTCTAGGTCGGCGGGCGCGGCGGCTTTCGGGTCGACGTTGATCAATCGGCGGCGTCCGAGTCGGCCAGCAGGTCTGGCGCGCTCGCGAGGCTAGCGAGCTCTCCTGCGAAGTTCGACAGGGTGACGCCGACCAGGCGGACGCCCTTTCGAGGTGGGAAGACCGACCGGACGAGGGCGAGGCTCGCCGCGTGCAGCGCCGAGCGGCTGTTCACGGCGGCGGGTAAGGATCGGCTCCGCGTGCACTGCTGGAAGTCCGACCACTTGACCTTGACGGTCACGCAACGACCCCGACGGGCCGTGCTCTCGCACCAATCCCAGACATCGTCGGCCATCGCCACTACACCCGCCTCGATGCGCTCCGGGTCGGTCAGGTCCTCCCCGAACGTCGTTTCCGAACCAGAGGACTTGCGCTCGCGGTTCGGGTTTACCGGCCGGTGATCCACGCCGCGCGCCACGCCATAGTACCAGGATCCCGACTTGCCGAAGCGCGCCGTCAGCTCCTCCAGCGACCGGGCCTTCAGGTCCGCCCCGGTTTCGATTCCGAGCGCCCGCATTCTAGCGGCTGTGGCTGGCCCCACGCCGTGGAACTTGGCCACGGGCAGGTCGGCCACGAAGGCTTCGCCCTCCCCGGGCTGGATTGCGAACTGGCCGTTGGGCTTGCGCCGCCCAGAGGCGAGCTTGGCCAAGAACTTGTTGTAGCTGACGCCGGCCGAGGCGGTCAGACCCGTGGTCTCAAGGATCTTCGCCCGGATCGCCTTGGCGGTGATCCAAGCCGTCGGCAGGCCCGCCCGGTTGGCGCTGACGTCGAGGTAGGCCTCGTCCAAGGCCAGGGGCTCGATCAGGTCGCTGAACTCAGTGAAAACAGCGTGCACCTGCCGCGAGATGTCGCGGTAGACGTCGAACCGCGGCGGGACGAACACCAGCTCAGGGCACCGTTTCAGAGCGGTGACCGACGGCAGCGCAGATCGCACGCCGAACTGACGCGCCTCATAGCTGGCGGCCGCCACCACGCCCCGCCGCGCCCCATGCCCGACCGCCACCGGCTTGCCCCGGAGCTCTGGGCGATCCCTCTGCTCGACGGATGCGTAGAAGGCGTCCATGTCGGCGTGGATGATCTTGCGGCTGGGCGCGTCCATGTGCGAGCAGGATATCAGGCCCGGAACGGACAGAGAACCTCTGTGGGGTTTAGGACAGCCTAGCTGGTGGGCCAAAGGCTCGGCTGTGGTAGATCACCCTCATGGCGCCCTTCCTCTTCCGCATCGACCGACCAGGCAAGGCACCCGTCGAGAGGACTCGAGCTTTCGAGCGGGATGTCGACGCCAGCGCCTACGCGCGCCAACTTCTTCAGGACTGGCCTGACTGCGTTGTCATCGAGGTCCTGCAAGCCGGACAGCTGATCGACCGGCTACGCCCTGCCCTCGCCTGAGCGTCGGGGGCCGCCCACATCTGCAACCTGTATTCCCTGACCAAAGGCCAGGCGGCGATCATCGCCCTCGCCGACGCCATGCGCGACCTGACCGGCAACATGCCGCCGCTGCCCGGCGTCTTCCCCGACTACCCCGCGCCGATCGTGCGTACGGCCGAGGACAACGTGCGCGAGCTGGCGATGGTTCGCTGGGGCATGCCCTCGTCTCGAAAGGCGCTGTTCGAGGCGGCCACGAATCGCGCGGCCAAGCTTCGAGAGAAGGGCAAGCCTTTCGACTTTGACCAGCTGCTTAGGATGGAGCCGGACAAGGGGACCACCAACATACGCAACACGAGCAGTGCACATTGGAAGCCTTACCTTCGCGCCTCGAACAGATGCCTTGTGCCCTTCAACTCCTTTTCAGAGCCTGATCAGGTCGGCGGCACGCTGAAGCCCATCTGGTTCGCCCTGGACGAGACCCGGCCGCTCGCCTTCTTCGCCGGCGTTTGGAAGCGCGATCACGCTTGTGTCCGAAAGATAAAGGAAGGCGAGGTGACGTGCGACCTCTTCGGCTTCCTCACTACGGAAGCGAACGCCGAGGTCGGGACCTACCACTCCAAGGCCATGCCGGTGATCCTGACCGATCCCGAGGAACGGGAGCTCTGGATGAGCGACGCGCCTTGGGAGGAGGTGAATCGGCTCCAGCGTCCCCTGCCCGATGGCGTCCTCAAGGTGGTCGCCCAAGGCGCCAAGCTCGACCCGGGCGACGAGTTCTGAGCGACTTACGACCTCGCGGGCGTAGGCTGACAATACCGCGACCGGCTTGTCGGAGATTTCCGTGCACGGCTTGGCGCTCCGTCGGCTAGACCCGGCGCGCAACATGGAACGGCTCGAGACGCTGACCGCGCATCCGACCCTGTTTTGGCCAATGGGCTTTCGGTAAGGAAATAGAGCCGCATCGACACCGACGGGGTGGTTCAGTGCACCCCACCGCGTTGGCGCGGCTGCGGATCAAGTCGAGGCCAAGCGCCGACGCGGCTATCAAACCGTAGTTCTGCATTAAGCGGCCGCGTCACGCACCCGGGATCAGGTAGGCCGCCAGACAGCAGAGCAGAAGAACTCCGAGAAGCATCGGCATGCGCTTGGCATAGGCGACCTGCTCCCTACCAATGAAGGAGAGGAAGAAGCGCCAGGTCTTCCGCTCGTTCCGGGCGGAGGCCTGAGCCCAAGCTTCCATGATGGAGTGGTAGTTGGCCCAGCCCTTGGCGGCGCCGCAGATCACCCACATGACGACGATCGTAAGCGGCTTCAGGTGGGTGGTCATAGCTCGTCCTGCCGACCTTCCATCACGACCGCCGCGCGGGGGAGCCCGTCGCCACGCCCAACGCCTTCGAGTGCGCGAGCTGATCACCGAAGAGCGCCACAGTGGCGACGTCGAAGGCAAGGTGGCCGATGTAGATGCAGGCGACGATCGCGATCAGGCGCCTCCGGTGGCGTAGGCCGTAGAGCAGGGCTAGGCTGGCCGCCACGTGCACCAGCATCGATGGTCCCCGTAAGACGAGGTTGATGGCGATGGAGGCGGATCCGCGCCAGTAGACGGCCGTCTCGACGGCGATCACCAGGATCGTGAACAGAACCAGGGCTCGGACGGGATCGTCCGCGCGCCGAGCGAACCCGTAGCGTCCGCACTCCTCCACCAGGACGGCGAAGCCGAGCATCACGGCGATCCCCGCCAGAGGATGGCGCGGCAGCGCCGATGCGAACGGCGCCAGGACGACGAAGGAGAGCACCATCGGCCACACCGTCGCGCGCACGAGGTAGAGGCCGAAGCCAAGCAATCCGGGCTTTCGCGCCCTCGGTGTCCAGAACAGGCCGTAGTCGACCCAGGCCGGCAGGCGCCGGACAGTACCCCGGGGCCGGTCCAGAGAGAAGATTGTCATCGTGCGCCCTTAGAGGCTGTGATTTGGGAAGCTGATCGGCAGGTCGACTTCGAGCCGCTTCTCCATGGGCGCGCGTCGCTGGCTCAAGTCTTCGGGCGGGTCTCCGGGCGCCCAAAGCTTCGCGTCGTCGCGCCGCTCATCCCGCTCGGAGGTCGCGTCCTCCTCCCGCTCCCTGTCCGGCTTGGACGGCGCGGCCGGCGCGATCGGATCGGCGGGCGAGGTCTTCTCGGTCGCCGCCAGCTCGCCAGCGGCGATGAGGTTCATCCCCGACTCTATCCCGAGCCTCTGGACCAGGAGGGCGCGATCGTCGGTCACCAGGCTGAAGTCATGGACGCCGCGCGAGGCCTGGACGTAGAGGGTTGCCACATCGCCGCCCCGGCTCGCCATCACCCCGATCGGCGCTACCTCCATGGTCAGCGACTGGCTGCGGTGGCTCGTCATGGCGTAGCCTGGGCCGACGAACTTGAGATGCGGATCGTCCTTCTCCAGGTCGATCAGGGCGCCGGATGCGAGCCTGACCTGCAGCTGATCTCCCTTGTCGGCCACCGGCGTGAAGGTCTCGCCGGTGTAGAGCCGCCGCTTGTCGTCGGATCGCTCCCAGACCATGTCGGCCCCCAGGTGCACTTGGCCCCCTTGCCGGGGTTCGTAGACCTGGAAGGGGAGCTGGGACGCCCGCGCCGTGCGGTTCAGGTCTATGGTGACTTGCCGGCCGGCCTCATCGCGTGCGGAGAGCAGGTTCACCCGTCCGCGGTCATCGATGCCGGTGATCTCGAGGTGCGCCCCGCGTGACACGCCTGCGGCCCGCGAGCCGGCGTGGAACACCAGGACCTGCCCGATCTCGTAGGCGCCGGCGTCCAGGCGCTGCGGCCCGTGCATCTGCACCGCCACCAGCCGCTCGCCTGCGACACCGACCGGCGTCGCTTCGCCCCGTTCGACGAGGGAGTTGACCACGAGGTCGTTCACCAGACTGCGCTGCGCCTGGGTCTGGACGATGATCGGCCGACTCCGGCCGGCGTCCTTGCCCTCGCTCCAAAGCTCGTAAGCAGCCTGTGCGAGGGCGGAGTCGCCCTCTCCCCGGCCGACCTCGGTCACACGATCGCCGAGCAGCCTCAGCCCCTTCGTCCCCTCCCCCTGCGAGAGCGTCGTCACGATATGGCGGAGCTGCGGATCCTTCTGCCGCATGATCTGCTCGACCTTGGCGAGCGGAACCTCTTCGTTGATGAGGTGGCGGAAGGGAGCGCCCGCTCCCGGCGAGTTGTGCTGGCGGGTGTCGCCCACCAGCACGACCTTCTCGATCTTCAGGGCATCGGCGATGCGCAGCAGCTTTCGCGCGTCGGTGTTCGACATCATCGAGGCCTCGTCGACGATGAGCCCCCTCCCCTTCCACTCACGGCGCTCCTCCGCGGTCGCCCGGGCGCCGGGCTCGGCGAGCCTGCCGTAGCGGGTGGTCATCCAGGCCAGCACGGCCGCCTCGGCGCCCGCCTTCTCCGCCAGGTTCGCCTTGGCGGAGTGGCTGGGGGTCACGCCGAAGAAGCTGAGCCCCCTTTCCTCCGCCGCCCGCACCACGACTTCGAACAGGGTGGTCTTCCCGACCCCGGCGGCTCCATGGACAGCCACCACCCGGTCGGCGCTCGTCAGGATCAGCGCCGCGGCCGCGGTCTGCCCCGCGTTCATCGGGTGCAGGTGTCCTGCGCGCAGGACCGCATCCGGCGAAACGCGCTTCAGTCCGGAGTGCGCCGTGAAGAGCGCTCGACCGGCGCCGAGGCCCCGGCGCATCCGCTCGACGATCTCGGCCTCAACGCCGAGCGACCTCGCCGTGGTCACCCCGCTGAGCAGGGTTGCATCCGCGACGCGGACCC
>CAXUCS010000085.1:0-8475 GCA_964249365.1 uncultured Caulobacteraceae bacterium
GCCTCCGATAGGGAGGCGTCCGGCTCCACGCCCAGGTGGGGGGCGAGGTCGGCGGGCGTGGCGGTCACCCCCGAACCCGGGCCGAGATAGAGGATCAGCCGCTCGATCTCCTGGCGGGCGACGCCCCGCTCCTTGGGCAGGCGGTTAACGAACACGTCCAGCGCTTCCGCCGTCAGCCCTACCCGGTCGGCGAGGAGCGCCTCGCGCACGAAGCGGGCGACGTCGCCGACCTCGTCCTCGTAGACGGGGATCGAGACCGCCCCGGCCTTGGCGCCCTCCGCCGCCTTGCGGAGTGCGGAGCCGCGCTCCAGCGCCCCCGCCTCGATCAGGAAGAAGCAGTCGGGGTTGTAGGCGCCCTCCGCGTGGAGCCTCACCGCCTCGGCGGCGGCGCGGTCCACCGCCGGCTTCTCGCCCGCGAGCCTCAGCCGCACCATGCGCCGGCCGCCCAGCATGGACAGCGCGGAGAGCTCGTCGGCGAGCCGGGCTCCATCGGCGTCCACATCCGCCTCGGTCAGGAGCGCCGCGTCGAACGGATCGTCGGGACGGTCGCAGACCTTGGCCGCGAGGGCCGTGGCCCGCTCGCGCACCCCGCCCCGGTCGCGACCCCAGATCAGGGCGGCGCGCACGTCGGCGGGCGGTCGGGCGAGGAAGCGCTCGGCGTCGGCGCGTTTGCCGAGGATCACGCCTGAGCGCTCAGGCGCCCGGGACGGCCTGGCGCACGAAGTAGCGGGCGAGCGCCAGGCGGATCTGCACCGCCATCTGCTCGGCCGCGCGCTGCTCGCCGTCCTGGTTCGCCGCCACCCCGGCATAGGGCGCATCGGCGGAGTCGTAGGACACCTCCACCGAGGAGGAGCCGGTGTAGAGCACCTTGGCGGTGGAGGCGTCGGTCAGGCTGTAGCTGGCGTGCACGTCCAATTCGTAGCGGTTCGCGACGTTGTCGATCCGCACGCCGCGCGGGATGCGCGACTCGGAGAGGCTCATGTCCAGCCGGTAGTGCGCCGGCTCGTCCTCGTCGCGCGCCAGTTCGCGGTTCAGCTGGTCCTTGAGGAAGTAGCCGGTGCGCGAGGTGCCCGGCAGCACCGGCTGGATCGAGGAAAGCGCCGGCGAGACCGCCGGGGTGGCGTACATCGGCGTGAAACCGCAGGCCGAGAGCGGGGCCGCCAGGACCAAGCCCGCGAGCACGAGTGAGCGCATTGCCGATCCCTCAGGCCGCCACGATGTTGATGATGCGATCGGTCACCACGATGACCTTCTTCACGGTTAGCCCGTCAAGGTGGCGGCGGACCTCCTCGTCCTCCAGCGCGATGGCGCGCACCGCCTCCTCGCCCGCGCCGGCGGGGGCGCGAACCTCGCTTCGCCGCTTTCCATTGATCTGGACGGGCAGCGTCAGCGCCTCGTCGGCGGCGAGCCGCTCGTCGTAGGTCGGCCAGGGCTGGTCGACGGCGAGGCCCTCCCCCCCCAGCCGCGCCCAGGCGGCCTCCGCCAGATGGGGGACGAAGGGCGCGATCAGGAGCGCGAAGCTTTTCAGCGCCTCGCGCCGATCCTCCGCGCCGTGCGCCTTCAGCGTGTTCAGAAAGGCGTAGAACTGCGCCACCGCCGAGTTGAAGCGGAAGCCCTCCACCCCCTCGGTCACGGCCTTGACCAGCTTGTGCAGGGCGCGGGTCAGGGTCTCGCCCGTCGGCGCCGCTCCGCCGCCCGCCGCGCCCGCCTCGACCTCGGCCCAGACGCGGTTGACGAAGCGCCAGGCGCCTTCGACGCCTGAGGTGGTCCACTGTACGTCGCGCTCCGGCGGGCTGTCGGACAGCACGAACAGGCGCGCGGCGTCCACGCCGTACCGGTCGAAGATGTCCTCGGGCGCGACGGTGTTCTTCTTGGACTTGGACATCTTCTCTATGCCCACCATCTCGACCGATTGCCCGGACTCGATGTCGACCCACTGGCCGTCGCGCCGGTCGACCTCGTGGGGCTGCAGCCACTGGCCGTTGCGCGATCGGAAGGCCTCGTGGGTCACCATGCCCTGGGTGAATAGGCCGGCGAACGGCTCGGCCGCATCGACCATGCCCTCGTCCCGCAGGGCGCGGGTGATGAAGCGGGCGTAGAGGAGGTGGAGCACCGCGTGCTCCACGCCCCCGATGTACTGGTCCACCTGCAGCCAGTAGTCCGCCGCCTCGCGGTTGATGGGCTCCGGCGCGGTCGGGTCGGCGAAGCGGGCGAAATACCAGCTGGAGTCCATGAAGGTGTCCAGCGTGTCGGTCTCGCGCTCCGCGGGCCCGTCGCACGCCGGGCAGGTCGTGTGGCGCCAGGTCGGGTGGTGGGCGAGCGGGTTGCCCGGCCGGTCGAAGCTGACGTCGTCGGGCAGCACGACGGGGAGCTGGTCGTCCGGCACCGCCACGGGGCCGCAGCTGGGGCAATGCACGATGGGGATGGGGCAGCCCCAATAGCGCTGGCGCGACACGCCCCAGTCGCGCAGGCGGTAGACGGTGGAGCCCTGGCCTCGGCCGGCCGCCTCCACGCGGGCGATCGCCTCCGCCTTGGCCGCCTCGATCGACAGGCCATCGAGGAAGTGCGAGTGGTAGATGCGGCCGGGGCCGGTGTAGGCCTCGTTCCCGATCGCGAAGTCCGCCGCCGTGCGGTCGGGCGGCAGCACGACGGGGATGACGGGCAGGTCGTATTTCCGGGCGAAGTCGAGGTCGCGCTGGTCGTGGGCCGGGCAGCCGAAGATGGCCCCCGTGCCGTAGTCCATCAGGATGAAGTTTGCGATCACCACCGGCAGTCGGATCGCGGGATCGAAGGGGTGGACGACCTCCAGCCCGGTGCACAGACCCTTCTTCTCCGCCGTCTCGATCTCCGCCTCGGTGGCCGCGCCCCGGCGGCACTCTTCGGCGAAGGCCGCAACCTCCGGGGTCGTGCGGCCGAGCGCCTCGGCCAGCGGGTGGTCGGCGGCGATCCCTACGAAGCTCGCACCGAACAGGGTGTCGGGGCGGGTGGTATAGACCTCGATTCCGTCAAAGCCTTGCGGGGTCTCACCGGCGAAGGCGAACGTCAGCCGCAGCCCCTGGCTCCGCCCGATCCAGTTCTCCTGCATCAGCCGGACCTTGTCCGGCCAGCGGTCCAGCGTCTTCAGCCCTTCGATCAGGTCGTCCGCGTACTGAGTGATGCGCAGGAACCACTGGGTGAGCTTCTTCTTCTCCACCGGCGCGCCGGAGCGCCAGCCGCGGCCGTCGATCACCTGCTCGTTGGCGAGCACGGTCCCGTCCACCGGATCCCAGTTCACGGTCGCTTCACGGCGGTAGACCAGGCCCTTGCGGTACAGTGCGCTGAACCAGCGCTGCTGCTGTCCGTAATAGCCCACGTCGCAGGTGGCGAACTCTCTGCTCCAGTCCAACGACAGCCCGAGCTGTTCGAACTGGGCGCGCATTGCGGCGATGTTGGAGTAGGTCCAGCCCTTGGGGTGGACGCCGCGCTCGATGGCGGCGTTCTCCGCCGGCATCCCGAAGGCGTCCCAGCCCATGGGGTGGAGCACGTTGAAGCCCCGCGCCCGCTTGTAGCGCGCCACCACGTCGCCCATCGTGTAGTTGCGCACGTGGCCCATGTGGAGCTTCCCCGACGGATAGGGGAACATCTCCAGGACGTAGTATTTGGGCTTGCCCTCAGCCTCCTGGGGCGTCCGGGTCAGGAAGATCCCCGCCTCGCGCCAAGCCTCGCGCCAGCGCGGCTCCTCCACCTTCGGATCGTAGCGGGCCATGGCGCTGCTTGGAGCCTGACGGGCGGCGCCCCGTCAAGCTCCGACGAACGGGTCAGCCGCCCAGGTTCGACAGCCGGAGCTGGCGGGCGCGGGTCAGGATGGAGTTCTCGATGTCGATGTCGGTCTGGGGGCTGACCGGGGCGTCCACCCAATTGCCGGACGCGTCGCGCGTCTGTTTGAAGACCGTGACATTCAGCCCGTCGGCCCGCAGGCGGGTGTCCAGGATGTAGACGGTGGCCTTGAGCCGTTCGCCGGGCGCCTGGGGATTGACGTACCAGTCGGTGATCACCGTGCCGCCGATCGGGTCGGCGGAGGACAGCGGCATGAAGGCCAGGGTGTCCAGCGTGGCGCGCCAGAGATAGCTGTTCACGCCGAGCGCGGCGGTGGACTGGGTCTGGGCCGGGGTGATCCGCCGCACGCCCGAGGCGTTCTGGCCGCCGTGACCGCAGGCGCCGAGCGTGGCCGCGACGGCCACGACCAGGATGCCGTTCCGAAGTGAGGACATTGGTGGATGCTTACCCGTGAGACCTCGGCCGGACCTCGGCCGCGCGGAGAGGTTCGCCGCGCGGACCGCGCCACCGTCACCTTGCGGGACGGCGTAAGGCCCGGGAAGGCGGCTTTATAACAATGGCGAGGACCGTCCAACAGGGCGCGCGTGACCGGGCGGCCACAGGTCGCACGCTCCGTGCCCGCACGGCCCCCTGCCGATTGACCCTTTCGCCGCCCACCCGTTTAACGACGGGCACAGGACCGGACGTGGACGGTTCCGCCCTTGGGCTGAGGGCTGGTCGACAGGGCGATGACGGGGACACGGGCGACGGCAAGGTGCGCGATGGCGGCGCTGCTCCTCCTGGGAGCGGCGGTGTCGGCGCGCGCGGAAGGCCCGATCACCCAGAACCCCAACGCCATTCTGCCGCCCGGCGCGGGCACGACGCCCCACAAGAGCCTGCAGCTGGACGCCAGCGGGCGCTGGACGCTGCGGCTCGACATGGAGCCTCCGGTGGACGAGCCGAACGGCAGCCTCAAGGACGTCCAGGCCGGGGCCTTCTTCCACATCACCCCGTCGCTGAGGATCGGAGGGTCGCTCGGGCTCGGCGACCGGGAGAGCGACGCCCAGCGGCTGCTGCCCCAGGACGCCAACCAGCCCCGGGTGCATCTGGAGACCAAGTTCAAGTTCTGATCGCGCGCCGCGCCCGAGCCGCAGGGCGCGTGCGACCGAGGAAGCGCCCGTGTCCGAAGACCCTCGCCCGCCCCTGCCGCCCTTCGACGCGGCGACCGCTGCGGCCAAGGTGCGCGCGGCGGAAGACAGCTGGAACGGGCGCGACCCGGCCAAGGTCGTGCTGGCCTACACGCCCGACTGCGTCTGGCGCAACCGCTCGGAATTCCTGCGGGGGCGCTCCGAGGTCCAGGCCTTCCTGGTCCGCAAGTGGGCGCGGGAACGCGATTACCGCCTGATCAAGGCGCTGTGGACTTTCGGCGCGGAGCGGATCGCGGTGCGCTTCGCCTACGAATGGCGCGACGAGGCCAGCGCCTGGTATCGGAGCTACGGCAACGAGACCTGGGCCTTCGCGCCGGACGGGCGCATGGCGCGCCGCCTCGCCAGCATCAACGACCTGCCGATCGGCGAGGACGAGCGCCTGTTCCGCTGGCCGCTCGGGCCGCGGCCGGACGGCCACCCGGGCCTGGAGGCGCTCGGGCTTTGAGCGACGTCTCCGCGGTGTCCCGGCCGCTGGTGATGGGGGTGCTGAACGTCACGCCCGACTCCTTCTCCGACGGCGGACGCTTCGCCGGGGTGGAGGCGGCGCTCAGCCACGCCCGCGTCCTGGTGGCGGCCGGCGCGGACTGGCTGGATGTGGGCGGGGAGTCCACCCGTCCGGGCGCGGAGCCGGTAGAGGCGGCGGTCGAGCTCGCCCGCGTCCTCCCGGTGATCGAGCGGCTGACGGCGGAACTCCCCATCCCCGTCTCCATCGACACCCGCAAGCCGGTCGTGGCGCGCGCGGCGGTAGCGGCGGGCGCGGCCATGTGGAACGATGTCACCGCGCTGACGGGCGCGCCGGACAGCCTCGCGGTCGCCGCCGATCTCGACGTGCCGGTGGTGCTGATGCACATGCAGGGCCGTCCGGAGTCCATGCAGGACGATCCCCGCTACGGCGACGCGGTGGCGGAGGTCGGCGCGCATCTTCTCGGCCTTGCGGAGGCGGCGATGGCGACCGGCTTGGCGCGGGAGCGGATCTGGCTCGACCCGGGGATCGGCTTCGGCAAGCGGCTGGAGCACAATCTCGCTCTGCTGCGCCGCCTCGACCGGCTCGTGGAGCTCGGATTTCCCGTCCTGCTGGGGGTCAGCCGCAAGCGCACCGTGCGCTTCCTCGATCCCAGCGCCGTCGACCCGCTCGATCGGCTGGGCGGCTCGCTCGCCATGGCGCTGCAGGGCGCGCGGGCAGGCGCGGCGATGCTGCGCGTCCACGACGTACGCGAGACGGTGCAGGCGTTAAAGGTCCAGGCCGCTGTCCTGGCGGGCTGAGCCATCCGAAGAGGAAAGGTGTCGGCCGACCGAGCCCGGCGACCCGGGGGGCTGGGGGGGCTGTTCAGGTTCCGGACCGTCGAACCGGCCGACCGACAGGTGAGGATATCCAGGGTGGCTGGGGCGGCGGCACGTCCGCAATACGGCCATTTCGTGACTCTTCTACTCAGGTTGGGGACGTTCGTTGCACCGCCCCTTCCCGCCGACGCGAGGCCGCCTAGATTGAGCGGAGTTCGCCGCAGGACGTCTCGCGACATGAGCCTGGACCATCAGACGCCCGCCCCATCGTTCGTCTTTTTCGAGCGTCGGGAGCTGGACGCTCTGATGAGGCTCTACGGCCGCCAGGTCTCCGCGGGCGTGTGGCGGGACTACGCCATCGACGGGCTGGCGGAGGCGGCGGTCTTCTCCGTGTTCGAGCGAGCGGCGGAGGCGCCGCTCTACCGCATCGAGAAGCGCCCCGCGCTCGCGCGCCGGCAGGGCGCCTGGGCGGTGATCGGGCGGGGCGGCATGGTGTTGCGTCGCGGCCAAGAGCTCGGACAGGTCCTGCGGGTGTTCGAGACCGGCCGGTTCAAGGTCGTGGAGTAGGGCGGACGGCCCACACGAAAACGCCCCGGCCGAAGCCGGGGCGCGCAGGAGGTCGGTCTGCCGGGCGAGCCTTAGCGGCGGCTGCCGCCGGAGAAGGCCAGCAGGAACTGGAAGAGGTTGATGAAGTCGATGTAGAGGCTGAGGGCGCCGTAGTTGGTGGCCACCGCCAAGCCGGAGCGGTCGCCCCCCATCTGGTAGTAGCTCATCTTCAGCCGCTGGGTCTGGAAGGCGATCAGGCCGGCGAAGATCACCACGCCCAGGATGCTGACGGCGAACGCCACCGCCGCCGAGTGCAGGAAGGCGTTGACGATCGAGGCGATCACGATGCCGAACATGCCCATGATCAGGAAGGAGCCGATCGCCGACAGGTCCTTCTTGGTGCTGTAACCGTAGAGGCTGAGCGCCCCAAAGGCTGTCGCGGTGATGAAGAAGGTCGTGGCGATGGACGCGCCGGTGAAGACCAGGAGGTCCACGCCCAGGCCCGCGCCAATCAGCGACACCACCGACCAGTAGAGGACGCCCGAACTCCGCGGCGTCACCGAGCGCATCATGAAGGTCGCGCCGAGGAGAACCACTACCGGCGCCCACATCAGCATGCGGCCGAGCCCCGTGATCCCCGCCAGGTGGCCGTCCGGGGTCACGAGGTAGAGGTAGTTGGCGAGCGGCGCGTGCGAGGTCGCCCAGGCCAGCACGCCCGAGAGCACCAGCCCCAGCGCCATCTTGTTGTAGACGCCGAGCATGAAGGACCGGAGCCCCGCATCCACGGCCATGTCGGCCGGCGGCGCCCCGAAGGGCTTCGCATAGCCGCGGTTGAAGTCGCTCATGGCGAACCAATCCCTTGCCTTGCGCCGATCGGCGCGTGGTGGAGATATCGTCCAGCGGACGCGCGCGCGCAAGGGCGTGACCCCCGTGCGACGCGGGTCGTCAAGCCTTAAACTCACGTCATGATCCGCCTCTTCGCCGCGCTCGCCCTGCCCTACGACATCGCCGAGGGCCTGGGCCGCCGACAGCAGGGCCTGCCCGGCGCACGCTGGAGCCCTGCGGACGGGCTCCACGTCACCCTGCGCTTCTTCGGCGAGGTGGCCGAGACCCAGGCCGCGGAGCTCGACGAGGGCCTGTCGGGGGTGCTGGCGGACGGCTTCGAATTGGAACTGCAGGGCGCCGGGGCCTTCGGAGAGCGGGACCGGATGCGCGCGGTCTGGGCGGGGGTCGCCGAGAGCGCGCCGCTGCGCCGCCTCGCCGCCAGGTGCGAGACGGTGGCCAAGCGCTGCGGGCTGAAGCCGGAGACCCGCGCCTACCGGCCGCACGTGACGCTGGCCTATCTCAAACATACGCCCGAGCCGCGGGTGGCCGCCTGGGTGCAGGGCCACAACCTCCTGCGCTCTCCGCCCTGGCGGGCCGGCGCCTTCGGGCTTTATTCCTCCTGGCGTTCGGACGAGGGCTCCCGCTACGAACTGGAGCGCGAGTACCGCTTGAGCTGAAGGCTTCACCCCATGACCGCCCTCCTCCCGCCGGACCTGCGCCCGCGCCGCAGCGTCCTCTACCTGCCCGCCTCCAACCCACGCGCGATCGAGAAGGCCCGCACGCTTCCCTGCGACGCGGTGGTGCTCGACCTGGAGGACAG
>CAXUCS010000086.1:0-8447 GCA_964249365.1 uncultured Caulobacteraceae bacterium
TCCACTACCCGGTCGGACGCCGAGACGCCGGACAGCACCTGCATGGCGCCGCCGAAGTTCCGCCCCACCTGGATGGGGCGGAGGTGCACGCGGTCGGAGCCGTCCACCACCGCCACCTCCGCGCCCTTGTCGCGGAACAGCAGAGCGCTGGAGGGCAGGTTCAGCACCGCGCCCGCCCCCTGCCCCGCCGGCCTGCCGGCCTCCTCGGCGAAGTGGACGTCGGCGTAGTCGCCGGGCTTCAGCCGGCCGTCGCGGTTGTCCACGTAGAGTTCGGTCTGGAGCGTGCCGGAGCGCGCGTTGATGGCGTCGGCGGTGGTGATCAGCCGGGCGTGGAAGGTCTGGTCCGGCAGCTCGGGCACGCTGAAGGTGGCGGCCGCGCCCGGGCGCATCTGCGCGGAACTGGCCTGGGGCGTCTCGACGTAGAGCCTGAGCTTGTCCACCTCGGCCACGTCGAACAGCTCGGAGTTGGCCGCGGCGGCCGCCCCCGCGTCGACCAGGGCGCCGACGTCGATGCGGCGCGCGGTGACCACGCCGTCGAACGGCGCGGTGATGCGCGAGAACCCCTTGAGCGCCAGGAGGCGGTCGAGGTTGGCCTGCGCCGCCCTCACCATGGTCGTCTTGGCGGCGTAGTCGCCCGACTTCTCGTCGCTCTCCTGGGCGGACACGGCGTCCTGCTTCAGGAGGCGCGACCAGCGCTCCGCCGTGGTCCGGGCCAGGTTCATGTTGGCCTGGGAGGTCGCGAGGTCGGCGCGGGCCTGGACGATCTGCTGGTCGGTCTCGGGCGTGTCGATGACGGCCAGGAGCTGGCCCTTCCTGACCCGGGCGCCGATGTCCTGGCACCAGGCCCGCACATAGCCGGACACGCGCGAGTAGATGGGCGCGTCGTACCAGGCCCGCACCTGCCCGGGCAGGGTCAGGGCGTGCGATCCGCCCTGCGTGGAGGCGCGCACGACGCTCACGCTCGGCGCCGCCTGGCCCTGGGTCCAGTCGCGGGGCGCCGGCGTCTCGGGGACCCGGCCGACGAGGCCGGAGACGACCACGAGCGCGGCCAGACCCAGCGCCGTGGCGCCGGCGATCAGAAGCCCCCGGCGTGGAACCGGGCGGGAGGGGACGTCCGGTCCCGCCGCGGGACGGGCCGCATCATGGGGCATGGGCAGGCTCCGGCGCGATGCTGGACGGCTGGGGCTCGCGGACCGGCGCCGGCGCGGAGCGGGTCTTCCCGCCGTGGACGAGGCTGAACACCACGGGCACGAACATGAGGGTCGCGATGGTGGCGAAGACCAGCCCGCCGATCACCGCGCGCCCGAGCGGCGCGTTTTGCTCGCCGCCCTCGCCGAGCGCCAGCGCCATGGGACCCATGCCGATGATCATGGCGAGCGCGGTCATCAGGACCGGGCGGAAGCGGGTGAACCCCGCCTCCAGGGCCGCCTTCACCGGATCGCCCGTGAGGTCGAGCTGTTCGCGGCAGAAGCTCACCACCAGGATGGAGTTGGCGGTGGCCACGCCCATGCACATGATCGCCCCGGTCAGCGCGGGCACGGAGAGCGGCGTGCCCGTGGCGAACAGCATCCAGGCGATGCCGGCCAGCGCGGCCGGCAGGGCGGTGATGATCACGAACGGGTCCAGCCACGACTGGAAGTTCACCACCACGATCAGGTAGATCAGCACCACCGCGCCCGCCAGGCCGAGGATCAGGCCGGCGAAGGCCGAGTTCATGCTCGTCACCTGGCCGCGCAGGTGGACCTGCGCGCCCTTGGGCAGGTCGCGGGCGGTCGCCTTGAGGATCGACTGGATGTCGCCGGCGACCCCGCCCAGGTCGCGGCCCTGCGTCGTGGCGTAGACGTCGTCGGCGGGCGCGATGGCGTAATGGCTGACCACCGCCTCCGTGTCGTCCCTGACCACGCCCGCGATGGCGCCGAGGAGCTGCGAGGAGCCGCCGGACGAGGTGACGGGCGTGTTGGACAGCTTCGAAAGGGTGTCCACCTCGTACTGCGGCGTCTGGAGCACGATGGGGTAGCTGACCCCGTTCCTGTTGTTCAGCCAGAAGGCCGGAGCCGTCTGGCCGCTGCCGGCGAGGGTGGTCCCCAGGCTGTCCACGACATCGCGCTCGGTGATGCCGAGCTGGTCGGCGCGGGTGCGGTCCACGTCCACCCGCAGCTCGGGATAGTCGCTGGCCTGCTGCAGCCGCACGTCGGCGATCCCGGTGACGTGGCGAACCCGCGCCATCACGTCCTGGATGTAGGCGAGGTTGGCCGAACCGTTCGGCCCCGTGACCTGGATGTCGATGGGGGCGGGTGCGCCGAAGTTCAGGATCTGGCTGATGATGTCGGACGGCAGGAAGCTGAAGGTGGCGCCGGGGAAGGCCTGCGGCAGCCGCTCGCGCAGCGTCTTGACGAAGCCCGAGGTCGGCTTGTGGCCCTCCTTCAGGCTGACCAGGATGTCGCCGTCCTGCGGGCCGACCGTGCCGGTGTTCTGGTAGGCGAGGTTCAGCCCGCTGAAGGGCAGGCCGATGTTGTCCACCACCGAGGCGAGCTGGCCGGGAGGGATGACGTCCCGGATGGCCGCCTCGATGTGGTCGAACTCGGCAGCCGTCTGCTCGATGCGGGTGCCCGTGGGGGCGCGCACGTGCAGCGAGATGGCGCCGGCGTCCACCGGCGGGAAGAAGTTGCGTCCGAGGAAGGGCACGAGGAGGAAGGACAGCGCCACCACCGCGAGGAAGCCGACGAGGAAGGGTCGGCGGGCGCCGAGCGCCAGCTCCAGGAGGCCTCGGTAGCCAAGCCGCACCCGTTCGAAGCGCCGCTCGAAGCCGTGCTGGAAGAGGGCCAGGGGGGTCCTCGTCCGCCGCCGTCCGGCCTCCGCGTCGTGCTCCTCCATGACCTCGCGCTCATGGCCCCCGCCCGCCTGGAGGAGGTAGTTGGCCAGCGTGGGCACCAGGGTGCGCGACAGCACGAAGCTGGCGATCATGGCGAACATCACGGCCTCCGCCAGCGGCACGAACAGGAAGCCGGCCACCCCGGGCAGGAAGAACATCGGCACGAACACGATGCAGATGCAGAGCAGGGACACGAAGGCCGGCGTCACGATCTGGCGCCCGCCGTCCAGGATGGCGTCGCGGATCGGCTTGCCCATCTCCAGGTGGTAGTTGATGTTCTCGATGGTCACGGTGGCGTCGTCCACCAGTATGCCCACCGCGAGCGACAGCCCGCCCAGCGTCATGACGTTCAGCGTCTGGCCGAGCGCCGACAGCGCGGTGATGGAGCACAGGACCGCCAGCGGGATCGATACGGCGATGATGAGCGAGGAGCGCCAGGAGCCCAGGAACAGCAGGATCATCAGGCTGGTGAGGACCGCGGCGATCACGCCCTCCCGCACCACGCCGGACACCGCCGCCTTGACGAACACCGACTGGTCGCCGAGCAGCAGGATCCTGAACGAGGGCGGCAGGGTCTCCTTCAGCCGGGGCAGGATCGACTTCACGCCGGAGACGATGGACAGGGTGGAGGCCGTCCCCGACTTGAGCACGGTCATGAGCACGGAGCGCCGCCCGTCCACCCGCACCACATTGGTCTGGGGCGGCGAGCCGTCGCGCACCTGGGCCACGTCGCCGACCCGGATGACGGCGCCGTTCACCGTCCTGACCGGCAGGTCGTTCAGCTCCGCATAGGCCTCGGGACTGTCGTTGAGCCGGACGTCGTACTCGTAGTCGCCGATCTTGGCCGTCCCGGCCGGGATGATGAGGTTCTGATTGGACAAGGCGGTCTCGACGTCCTGGGCCGACAAGCCCTTGGATTGCAGGGCCTGGGCGTTCAGGTCGATCTGGATCTGCCTGATCTTGCCGCCATAGGGCGAGGGCGTGGCCGCGCCCGCCACCGTGGCCAGCGCCGGGCGGATGAAGTTCTGCGCGGTGTCGTAGATCTGCTTCTCCCCCAGGGTCGGCGAGGAGAAGGCGAGCTGCAGCACCGGCACGGTGGAGGCGCTGTAGTTCAGTATCTGCGGCGGCGTGACGCCCGGCGGCATCTGTTTCAACACCGTCTGGGAGATGGAGGTCACCTGGGCGGTGGCGGTCCGGATGTCGGTGCCGGGCTGGAAGTAGATCTTCACCACGCCCACGCCGGTGAGAGACTGGCTCTCCATGTGCTCGATGTTGTTCACCGTCGAGGTGACGGTCCGCTCGTAATAGTAGATGATCCGGCCGGCCATGTCGGGGGCAGGCAGGCCCTGGTACTGCCACACCACCGCGATCACCGGCAGGTTGATGTCGGGCAGGATATCCACCGGCGCCCTGAGCGCCGCCAGCGGGCCGACCAGCAGGATCAGGATGGCCATGACGATGAAGGTCAGCGGCCGCGCGAGCGCGAGCCGCACCAAGGCGAGCATACGTCTCTACTTTGAAGGCCCCGAACCGCCTGCGACCCGTACATTGCGGCTGTAGATGGTGAAAGTAAAAACGGTTTTACGGACGCCTGCTGCTGCGAGCTGCAAGGGCGGCGAGCCAATCGACTGTAAACATCCACTTCTAATTGATTTCGAGGTGACGAGCATCTTGTTTATGGGTTCTCAAACGGTCAGACGGCTCACCATCGTTCCTGGATCGGGACATTCCGTCCGGCGAAACCACTATCCGGCCTTCAGATCTGGCCTGCCACGACTCCCGCGCCTGCACGTCCCTCGGCGAGCCGAAGGCGGCGCTTACCCGATGACGTGGCGCGCGCGTCGCCCGCTCAGGCCATGACCGCGACCTGCAGGGCTGGCGGTCGGCTCCCGCCCGCGCTTGACAGGACGGGGTGGAGCGGACAGATGTCCGCCCGCCCTCCGGGGGCTCGCGTCCCACCGGACTCGAGCCTGGGGCCGTAGCTCAGTTGGTAGAGCGCCTCGTTCGCAATGAGGAGGTCAGGGGTTCGACTCCCCTCGGCTCCACCACCCCAGGCACGATCTGCAGATCGTGCGGGATGTCGTTTTCAGGCGGGCAAGGGCAAGACCGGGATCGACACGACAAGCCGCTTCATGACCGAGCACAAGCCGGCCGGAGCCGCAGCGCAGATCATGAAGCATACTTATTTCGCGAACTCCCCTCAACAATCCAATCAGGCCAGCCGCAGCAACTGTTCGGCGTTACCATGGGCGAAGGCGGTGCGTTCTTCGTCCCCGACCGGCAGTTCCTCCAGCCAGCGGCGCGCGCCGTTCATGCTGAGCGGGGGGTAGTCGACCGCGAACAGCATCCGCTCGATGCCGAGCACCTCGCGGCAGAAGGCGAAGTGCGGCGCGTTGAGCATCCCGCTCGGCGTGATGTAGACCTGGTCGCGGAAGGTCTGGCTCACCGCGCGCTGCAAGCCGGTCGCCCCGGGCGGCAACATGTCGTCCAGCCGCTGGAGGTAGAAGGGCACGAGTTCGCCCCAGTGCCCGCTGATGAGCGTCAGGTCCGGATGCCGGTCCAGTGTTCCCGACAGGATGAGGCGGAGCACCTGCATCCCCGCCTCGTCATGCCAGCCCCATCCGATGGTCGAGAAGCGCGCGGTCGCGTCGTCGTTGAGCCCGGCATAGTAAAGTTGCTGCACGGCGGGGAACGGCGGGCCCGGATGGATGTAGAGCGGCAGCTTGAGCTCGCCGAGCTTCGCCAGCACCGGCTCGAAGCGGGCGTCGTCGACGAGCACGTCCTCGCCCGCGGACCCGGCCAGCAGGCAGCCGACCATCCCTTTCGCGCCGCCAATCCGCTCCAGCTCGCGCACCGCCGCGTCCGCGTCCTGCCACGGCAGGGTGCAGAAGCCGGCGAAACGATCGGGACGCGCGGTCACCGCGTGCATCAGATGATCGTTGGCCCGCGAAGCGAGATCGACGGCCTGCTCAGCTGGAGCCAGCTGTATCATGTCAGTGTACGACAGGACCTGCATGTCGATCTCGGCGCGGTCCATGTCCTCGATCCGTCGCTCGATCGGCCACGCGTACATGTCGAACGCGTCCTTGATGACGCGAAGCGCCGGCCTGTCGCCCGGCTCGTCGGGGTCGTCACGGTAGCGGCTGTTGTACCCGGCCAGATAGGCCGAGCGTCTCGCCATCGCCGGCTTCACCGCCTCCGCCAGCGGTGTGTAGCCGTAGTGCTCCTCAAGGCAGATGATCTTCAGCGTCATCGTCGATCTCCGGGATCATCCACGACTGGCTCGTCGGTCGGTCGAGATCGAACGATCGCAGCCGGATCCAGTGCCGGTCCGGCGACGGTCCGCGGCGCTCGCGCGTGCGACCGGCTCACAACGTCTGTGTTCAGCGCCAGCGCCGCCGTTGCTTAGCGGTCGCACCTACGCCAGAGCCACCCTTCACCGCCGATCGCCGCCGTTTGTTCCCCTCACTCCCACTCGATCGTTCCCGGGGGCTTGGCGGTGATGTCGTAGGTGACGCGGTTGACGCCTCCGACCTCGTTGACGATGCGGGTGGCGGTGCGTTCCAGCACCTCCCAGGGGATGCGGGAGATGTCGGCGGTCATGCCGTCGGTGGAGGTCACGGCGCGGAGCGCGCAGACGTCCTCGTAGGTGCGGGCGTCGCCCATCACGCCCACCGTCTTCACCGGCAGCAGCACCGCGAACGCCTGCCAGATGGCGTCGTACAGGCCGGCCCTGCGGATCTCCTCCAGCCAGATCGCGTCGGCCCGCTGCAGCACCGCGACGCGTTCGGGCGTGACCTCGCCGGGGATGCGGATGGCCAGCCCCGGACCCGGGAAGGGGTGGCGGCCGACGAAGCGGGACGGCAGGCCGAGCTCGCGCCCGAGCGCACGCACCTCGTCCTTGAACAGCTCGCGGAGCGGCTCGACCAGCTTCAACCGCATGCGTTCGGGCAGGCCGCCGACGTTGTGGTGGCTCTTGATCACGTGGCTCGGGCCGCCGTGATAGGAGACGCTCTCGATCACGTCCGGATACAGCGTGCCCTGGGCCAGGAAGTCGGCCCCGTCTACCTTGGCGGCCTCGGCCTCGAACACCTCCACGAAGACCTTGCCGATGGCCTTGCGCTTGGTCTCCGGGTCGCGGACGCCCTGCAGCGCGCCGAGGAAGCGGTCGGCGGCGTCCACGTGGACCAGCGGGATGGCGTACTGGCCGCGGAAGAGGGAGACGACCTCCTCCGCCTCGCCCGCGCGCAGGAGCCCCGTGTCGACGAAGACACAGGTGAGCTGCTCGCCGATCGCCTCGTGGATCAGGACGGCGGCGACCGAGCTGTCCACCCCGCCGGACAGGCCGCAGATCACCCGCCCCGCGCCCACCTGCGCGCGGATGCGCCCGACCGCCTCCTCGCGGAAGCGGGCCATGGTCCAGTCGCCCTTCAGCCCCGCGATCCTGCGCGTGAAGTTGCGCAGCAGAAGGGCGCCGCGGGGCGTGTGGGCCACCTCCGGGTGGAACTGCACGCCGTAGAGCCGCCGGCCCTCGTCGGCGATGGCGGCGAAGGGCGAACCCTGCGAGGTGGCGACCACCTGGAAGCCGGCGGGAATAGCGGTGATCTTGTCGCCGTGGCTCATCCACACCGGCTCGCTCCAGCCGATCTCGCCGAAGCCGTGGAGCAGCGGGCTTTCGGCCACGATCTCGATGTCGGCGCGCCCGAACTCGCCGCCGTGTCCGCCCTCCACCGCCCCGCCGAGCTGGGCGCACATGGTCATCTCGCCATAGCAGATGCCGAGCACCGGCAGCTCCCGCTCGAAGAGGCTGGACGGCGCCTTGGGGCTGGAGCTGCGGCCGGCGCTCTCCGGGCCGCCGGAGAGGATGACGGCGGAAGGCGCGAAGACGTCCAGGAAGGCGTCGTCGACCTTCTGGCAGGGGTGGACCTCGCAATAGACGCCGTCCTCGCGCACCCGGCGCGCGATCAGCTGGGTCACCTGGCTGCCGTAGTCGACGATCAGCACCCGCTCGTGATGGGGCTCCAGGCCACCGGGCTCGGGCGGGGATGCGTCGCTCATGCGGTCCTTTCGAACAGGGCCAGGAAGAAGCCGTCCGTGCCCGTGCGGTGCGGGCTCAGTTGGAGCATGTGGCCACCCGCGGCAAGCTCGGGCAGCCGCACCCGGGCGGCCGGGGTGAGATCAGGGGTGTCCACGGCGGTCGCGACCGGCAGCGGGCGGAAGTCGGCGTGCCCGAGCTCGAAGGCGGATGCGACCTCGCCGTTCTCGGCCGGCAGCACCGAACAGGTGGCGTAGACGAGCCGGCCGCCGGGCCTGACCAGGGCCGCCGCCCTGTCCAGGATCGCCCGCTGCTGCAGGGCCAGGCGCGCCACGGTCTCGGCCGTCAGCCTCCAGGCGCCCTCCGGATGGCGACGCCAGGTCCCCGACCCCGAGCAGGGCGCATCCACGAACACGAGGTCCGCACGCCCGGCGAGGTCGTCCATCCCCTCCCCGGCCCGGCCGAGCCGGCGCACCTCGGCCGCGACCTCGGCGCGTTCGAGCCGGGGGGCCATGGCCTCCAGCCGGCGCGCGCTGACAT
>CAXUCS010000087.1:0-4971 GCA_964249365.1 uncultured Caulobacteraceae bacterium
GCTCCCCGCCCCGCAGGTCGATCCAGGACAGCTCGGTCGAGCCGCCGCCCACGTCCACCACCAGCGCCGCGCCCGACGCATGGTCGATCAGGTTGAGGCAGCCGAGCACCGACAGCCGCGCCTCCTCGCGCGGCGGGATCACCTCCAGCTTCAGCCCTGTGGCGCGCTCGACCTCGCCTACGAAGGCCATGCCGTTGCGGGCCTGGCGGCAGGCCTGGGTCGCCACCGCGCGGATGCGGACCACGCCGCGCCGGGTGATCTTGTCGGCGCAGACCTTGAGCGCCGCCAGCGTGCGCGCCCGCGCCACCTCGTCCAGCTCGCCGGTGCGCGACAGCCCCTCGCCGAGCCGCACGATGCGCGAGAAGGACTCCACGATGCGGAAGCTCCGCCCGGTCGGCGTCGCGATCAGGAGGCGGCAGTTGTTGGTGCCGAGGTCCAGCGCCGCATAGGCGGTGGGCGCGCGCCGCCCCGCCACGCCGGCGCTGAAGGGCTGGCTCGCCGCCTCCGACATCTCAATTCCCGCAGCGGCGACTCCGGTGTCGGCGCTTCTCGCGTCGACTGTAACAAACCATGCCGGGTGCGCGAACCCCGGGCATCGGGCGCCGCCCGCGATGGCAACACCCCCTGCCTTCCGGGCGGCTGGGCGGCGTTCATCCTTCAGTCACCATGGGGGCGGACGATCCGGCGCATGGACACGCGCATCGCCCGGTTCGGCCTCGGCCAAGTCGTCCGCCACAGGATCTTCCCCTTTCGGGGCGTGATCTTCGACGTGGACCCCGAGTTCTCCAACACGGAGAGCTGGTGGCTCTCCATCCCCCAGGAGGTGCGGCCGGCGCGCGACCAGCCCTTCTACCACCTCTACGCGGAAAATGCGGAGGGCTGCTATACCGCCTACGTCTCGGAGGCCAACCTGCTCGCCGACGAGTCGGGCGAGCCGGTGGAGCACCCCGCCGCCGCCGCGGTGTTCGCCCGCTTCGAGGACGGCGCCTACCGGCTGAAGGCCAGCACCGCCCACTGAACCCGGCCATCGCTTTCGGGCCGTTCGCGCGGTAGCCTCCCCCGCGGAGTGGAGACGAGCGGTCATGGGCGCAGACGGCCTTGGAGCCCCCCCTGCCGGCGCGGCGCAGGACTGGACGGTCCCCCAGGACTGGGAGAACTATCCGGCCGAGGCGCACCGGACCTGGCTGACGCTCTACGACCGCCAGCTCGCCGTCCTGCCTGGCCGCGCGTGCGAGGCCTTCCTGCACGGGCTGGAGGCGCTGGAGCTGCGCGGCGAAGGCGTGCCCGACTTCCGCCGCACCAGCGAGCGGCTCCACGCGCTCACGGGCTGGCAGGTGGTGGCGGTGCCGGGGCTGATCCCCGACGCGGTCTTCTTCGACCACCTCGCCCATCGCCGCTTCCCGGCGGGCGCCTTCATCCGCCGCCCCGACCAGCTCGACTACCTGCAGGAGCCGGACGTCTTCCACGACGTGTTCGGCCACGTGCCCATGCTGACCGACCCGATGTTCGCCGACTACATGGAAGCCTATGGGCGGGGCGGGGCGCGGGCGCTCAGGCTCGGGCGGCTGCACAACCTGGCGCGCCTCTATTGGTATACGGTGGAGTTCGGGCTGATGCAGTCGCCGGGCGGCCTGCGCATCTACGGCGCGGGCATCGTCTCCTCGCGCGCCGAGTCGGTCTTCAGCCTGGAGGACCCCTCCCCCAACCGCATCGCCTTCGATCTGGAGCGGGTGATGCGCACGCCCTACCGCATCGACGACTTCCAGCAGGTCTATTTCGTCATCCCGTCGCTGGACGAGCTCCTGGACGTCACCCAGCGCGACTTCGGCGACCTCTACCGCCGGCTGGAGAGCGCCCCCGACATCGCGATCACCGCCACTGAGCCGGCCGACCGCGTGGTCACCCTCGGCACCCAGGCCCATGCGGAGGCGAAAGAGCGCGCGCAGCTGGTGTGAGCGGCGCGCGAGGCTTCCGCTTGTCTGATGACCTTACTGCGGTGGTCTTGATGCTCGTAAGGCGGCGAAGCTATGACCATTGAATACGAAGGCGTGGGTTCCGGCGTCGCCGTGCTCGTCTAGTTGACCATGAACGATAAGAAGGCGACTGTAAGTTTCATATTCAAGAGGGTCTGGTTTAGCCTTCGACCATCCGCTGACGGTGAAGGGGAACCATCGGATATTCCCCGTGCGGGTATCTAGGGCGGCGACCTGGACGCATCCTGCTCCACAGCCGATTTCAGCCAGAACATAATGGCCGGCAAAATCGACGTCGGCGTCATAGGCATACACCAGCGCTGACCGAAAGCGATGAGTGAGGCTGTCGCCGCCAAGTCGTAGGGGCGCGTGGAACTTCGATTTGAAAGTAGGCGCGGCATAGCGGGTGAAGCTCGCTTGTGGCTCAGAAGTTGTTTCGACTGGCGTCGCGACCGCCAGAGCGACGGCGAACAGACTGATCAGTACCAATGGTGCTTGTCCCAGAAGGCTCGAGCGTTCGACACCGTCCCGTACCGATCTTTGATATAGCGTATGCCACCTTGACACTCTTCCACCGCATTCCCGATGGAGCCCGCTCCATTAGGAAGGTAAGTCGGCCACTGCTCCTGGAGAAGCTGATAAAGTCCCCGAGCCGTTGAGCCGGACTCGTTGCGAACACCGACAACACCTCTCGATTCCTGAGCCATGATCCAGATCAAGTCGTTATAATCCGTCAGGGGCACCTGCTCGAGGGTCATGGCCGTCCGAAGGGCTTGGGCGGATGCAACGGGCACAAGCGCGGGGTCCTTGGCGACCCAGGGATGTTTGCGCATCTTGGACCGCTTGACCGCCACAGCCGCATTCACCTCCGGCCTCCATGTCGGCACACTACTCTGGATTGAACGAAAGACTGCTGTAAACGATCCACACAGCTTGCTGGTCGTTCAAGCGGTGTCCGCTCCGGAGGAACCCTTGCCAATCTGCGCGGCGCGACAAACGTAGCCTTGCCTTAATCAGGCTGCAGGGACCTATGCCCTCAGCCAAGTGACCTTGCCCTCGCTTCTACAAAGTCTTCGGGCGTTTCCCGCCGCCGCCCCTCGCCCTCCCCGCGCGATCCGCTATGTAGGCGCGGTGGAAGGCAGCAAGTTCGTCACGGTGGTGGGCGCCGACACCGGCGCCGTGGAGCCGAGCGTCGCGCCGCCGGTGGAGCGGCCGCGGGTCGATGCCCCGCCGCGGAGCGGGGACCTGGCCGATAACCTGGTGCCCCTGGCGGTCGCGAGCGGGCTGTTCATGGAGTTCATCGACTCCACCGCGCTCTCCACCGCCCTGCCGACCCTGTCGCGGGCCTTCCACACCGACCCCGTCCACCTGAAGTTGGCGCTCACCTCCTATCTCCTGGCGCTGGCGGTGTGCGCGCCGGCGAGCGGCTGGGTGGCGGAGCGGTTCGGGGCCAAGAAGGTCTTCATCGCGGCCATGGCCGTCTTCCTCCTCGGCGCGGCGCTCTGCGGACTGTCGCGCTCGCTCCCGGCGCTAGTGGCGTTCCGCACCCTGCAGGGGCTCGGCGGGGCGATGATGACGCCGGTGGGCCGGCTGATCGTGGTCAGCTCGGCGCCCCGGGACCGCTTCGTCAACGCCATGAGCTGGTTCACCATGCCGGCGCTGGTGGGCCCGCTCCTGGGCCCGCCGCTGTCCGGCCTGATCCTGGGCGTCGCGGACTGGCCGTGGATCTTCTACATCAACATCCCGGTGGGCCTCCTCGGCATGGCGGCGGTGGCGGCGGTGGCGCCGAGGCTCGAGCCGCACGACCCGGGACGCTTCGACACGGGCGGCTTCGTCCTGGCCGGGCTGGCGATCGTGGGCCTCACCGTCGCCTCGGAGACCGCCGGCACGGGGCTGGCGCCCTGGCCGGTCGCGACGGGTGCGGCCGCGCTCTGCCTGCTGAGCGGCGTCGCCTTCGTCCGCCATGCGCTGCGCCATCCCCATCCGGTCCTGAAGCTTCGCCTCCTGGCCTCCCCCTCGTTTCGGGCCAGCATGATCGGCGGCGCCGTCCTGCGGCTGGGCATCGGCGCCTCGCCGCTCCTCCTGCCGCTCCTCCTCCAGATCGCGCTCGGCTGGTCGCCGGTGAAGGCGGGTGTGGTCACCATCGCCCAGTCCCTGGGGGCGCTGGCGCTCAAGCCTCTGGCGCCCGGCCTGCTGCGCCGGGTCGGCTATCGCAGCGTCCTGATCGGCGCGGCGGCGGCCACGGGGGTGTGCGCCGCGGCCCCGGCGCTCTTCCGCCTCCACACCCCCGAGCTCCTGATCTTCGCCGTCCTGCTCGTCGCCGGCTTCGTGCGCTCCAGCCACTTCACCGCGGCCAACGCGCTCGCCTACGCCGACACGGACAAGCGCGACGTGGCCCAGGCCTCCACCCTGTCGGTGGTGGTGCAGCAGGTGAGCCTGAGCCTGGGGGTGAGCGTCGGCGGGCTGGCGCTGCACCTGGCCCGGGGCTCGGGCGCGCTCACCGCCGAGCGGTTCGTGGGGCCCTTCGTGGCGATCGGGGTCGTCTCGCTCCTGGCCATCCCCGTCTATCTTTCCCTGCCGAGGGATGTGGGCGCGGGCATCGGCGGACGCCCGGCCGCGGCCTGAGCGCCTCCTCCATGGCCGTCCCTGAAGCGGGCGGGCCTCTCGCAGTTGGTCCGCTGCGTCTCCGCCCGCCGGCGAAGTGGCGCGTCCCTGTCAAAGAACGCCCGCTTCCTAGCCCCGCGTCGGCCCGGGGCGGAAGCTGACACGGCGCCACTTCGCTCCTCTGGCACGCGCGGGCTCAGCCCCGCCGCAGCTCCATCACGGCGCGCAGGCCCGGGTGGTTGTCCTCCAGCCGGAGCACGCCGCCGTGGAGCTTGGCGCAGGCCGCCACGATGGCGAGGCCGAGCCCCGAGCCGCCGGAGGAGCGCGCCGGGTCCAGCCGCACGAACCGCTCCTGCACCCGTCCGCGCTGCTCCTCCGGTACGCCCGAGCCCGT
>CAXUCS010000087.1:4981-8403 GCA_964249365.1 uncultured Caulobacteraceae bacterium
ATGTCGACCGTCTCGGCGCCCTCCTCCACCGACACCCTGACCTCCGCGCCCTCCCCGGCGTACTGGGAGGCGTTGTGCAGGAGGTTGCCGACGGCCTGGCGCAGCAGCGCCTCGTGGCCGAGTGCGCGCACCGGCGCCTCCGGCCCGTCGTAGACCAGCCGCTGCCCGGCGTCCTCGATCACCGGCGTGAAGAAGTCCGCCAGCGCCTCCACCAGGGCGGCGAGATCCACCTCCGCCATCATGTCGCGCGACAGCCCGGTCTCGGCGCGGGCGATGTCCAGCATGGCCGACAGGGTCGCCAGCGTATGCTCCACCTGGTCCTGCGCCGCCTCCAGCGCGTCCAGCCGCTCGCCTTCCCCCGCACCCTCGCTCATGGCGCGGGCCAGCGCGCCCTTGACCCGCGTCAGGGGCGAGCGGAGGTCGTGGGCCAGGCTGTCGGTGACCGTCCTCATGCCGGTCAGCAGCTCCTCGATCCGCTCCAGCATGGCGTTCAGGCTCATGCCCACCCGCCCGAAGGGATCGCGCCGGTCGGCCACCGGCGAGCGGGCGGACAGGTCCCCGCCGGCGATGCGCTCGGCGGTGTTGGCGATGGCGTCCACCCGCTGCAGGATGAGGAAGTTCATGGTGAGCCCCGCCGCCAGGCCCGCCACCGCCACGATGCCGACCGCCGAGGCGAAGCCGTACAGGATGGCCCGCTCGAAGCGGTGGATGTTGGTGAGCGAGCGCGCCACCACCAGCACCGCGCCGTCGTTCAGCGTCGATCCGATGACGTGGAGCGTGTAGCGGGGGTGCTGGCCGGTCTCCACCACCTTCCAGTCCATGTCGGGAAAGGCGGGATCATAGCGGGTGAGGTCGCCTGCCAGCGCCTGCCCACGGCTGTCGAAGAGCCCCACGTGCTCGCCGGCCGCGGCGAAGACGGCCTGGCGGGCGACGGCGGCGGTGAGGCTTCCCAGCCCCTGCTCCACGTCCACCTGCTCCAGGAGGTCACGCTCGGCCAGGGCCTCGGCCCGCTCGCGCTCGGAGATGATGCTCTCCCCGGTGCGGTAGGCCACGATCAGCGCCGCCGCTGCCGCCGCCACCGCCAGCACGGCCACGAACACCAGGAAGCTGGAGGGCGTGAGCCGCCGCGGACCGCGGGGCCGGGGGGTCATCTCGCCCGCGGCCGCCATGGGCTCAAGGCTGTTCCGACAGCCGGTAGCCGACCCCGCGCAGCGTGTGGAGGAGCGGCCGGTCGAAGCCCTCGTCCAGCTTCTTACGGAGCCGGGAGATGTGGGTGTCGATGATGGAGGTGTGGGGGTCGAAGCGGTAGTCCCACACCTGCTCCAAGAGCATGGTGCGGGTCACCACGCGATCCTTGTGGCGGAGGAAGTATTCCAGGAGCTTGAACTCGCGCGGCAGGAGGTCGAGCGCCCGGCCCGCGCGGGCGACCTTCCTCGCCAGGAGGTCCATCTCCAGGTCGGCGCAGCGGAGCACCGTCTCCACCGACTTGCCCACGCGCCGACGGATCAGGTTCTCGATGCGGGCATGCAGTTCGGAGAAGCCGAAGGGCTTGGTCAGGTAGTCGTCGCCGCCCGCGCGCAGCCCCAGCACCCGCTCGTCGAGCTGGCCGAGCGCGGACAGGATCAGGATGGGCGTCTCCACCTGGGCGGCGCGCAGCGCCTTGGTGACGCTGAGCCCGTCCATGCCGGGCAGCATCCGGTCCATCACGATGGCGTCGAAGGCCGAGGAGGAGGCGAGATACAGCCCGTCGCGCCCGTCGGCCACGTGCTCCACCGTGTAGCCGGTCTCGCGCAGCCCCTTGGCCACGTAGTCGGCGACCTCGCCGTCGTCCTCCACCACCAGGATGCGCCCGCTCACGCCCGCTCCGTCCGATCCGCCCTTGCGCGGCGGACCTTGTCGAAGCGGGCGGGGACTGTCGAGGGTTGTTGAACCCTGCGGCCCGCTCGGCTATCCGACCGCGGTGCAGTGCGGGGTGACGGCGTGACGCGCAGGCCATACGGCGGTCACGAGGCGGCGGTCGCGCCCGGAGCGGGTCGCTGAGCCGCCATGGCGCAGCTGTTCCGCCCCGGCGCAGACACCATCGCGCGCTGGCTGCTGGTGGCGATCGTGGTGCTGCCGTTCGCGGGCTTCGGGCTCGCCTACGCGATGCGCATGGCGCCCTACTCCACCGACCAGGGCTACACGCTGGACCAGCCCGTGCCGTTTAGCCACAAGCACCACGTGGGCGACCTCGGCATCGACTGCCGCTACTGCCACACGGGGGTGGAGACCAGCCGCTACGCCGGCATGCCGCCGACCTCCACCTGCATGACCTGCCATTCGCAGATCTGGACCAACGCCAAGCTGCTCGCCCCCGTGCGCGAAAGCTTCGCGCACCGCACGCCGATCCGGTGGGCCAAGGTGCATAAGCTCGCCGACTACGTCTATTTCGACCACTCCATCCACGTGGCCAAGGGCGTGCCCTGCTCGGCCTGCCACGGGCCAGTGCACCAGATGGCGCTGATGAACCAGAACGCGCCGCTCACCATGGGCTGGTGCCTGAGCTGCCACAGGAATCCGGGGCCCCACCTCGCGCCCTACGCCCAGGAGTACAACACGGCCTGGACCCCGGCGAGCGACCCCATGGAGAAGCCCCGGGACGACGTCGCGCGACGCCACATCCAGGTCTCCCACCTCACCGACTGCTCGGTGTGCCACCGGTGAGCCGCTTCACGCTCCTGGAGGCGAAGGGCCGGCCGCGGGCGGAGGCGCCGCGCTTCGCCGCGATCGACCGGCGCGACGCCCTGAAGCTGATGACCGCCGGGGTGACCGCCGCCATGGCCGGGTGCGGGCGCCCCCACGACGAGATCATCCCCTACGTCGACCAGCCCGAGGGGCTGACGGTGGGCATACCCCAGCGCTACGCCACCACCCTGCCGCTGGCGGGGTATGGACGGGGCGCGGTGGCGATCGCCTATGAGGGGCGGCCGACCAAGATCGAGGGCTCGCCGAAACACCCCTACAGCCAGGGGGCGAGCGATGTCTTCCTGGAGGCGGAGGTGCTGGGGCTCTACGACCCCGCCCGGCTCCAGACCGTGATGCAGGGGCAGGTTCCCGCGTCCTGGGACGGACTGGACTCCGCGCTGCAACCGCGCCTGGCGGCGGCGAAGGCGCAAGGCGGCCGCGGCCTGACTCTCCTCACCGGCCGCATAACCTCGCCCACCGAGCTCCGCCTCATCAGGGCCTTGCAGGCATCCTGTCCGCAGATGAGCTGGCGGCGGTTCGAGGCGGTGGACGACGACCATGCGCGGGCGGGCGCGCCCCTGGCCTTCGGTCGCCCGCTCGTGGTGCAGCCGCGCCTGCACGACGCCAGGGTCGTGGTGGCGCTGGACGCCGACCCGCTGGGCGTGGGGCCGGACCAGATCGCCAACGCCCGCGGCTAC
>CAXUCS010000088.1:0-7724 GCA_964249365.1 uncultured Caulobacteraceae bacterium
CAGCACGAATTCGGCGGTCCGCGGGTCCGGTTCGAGCACGCCGAGGTCGGTGATGATCTTGCGCGGGCCGGCGCCGGTCAGGCCCAGGCGCTGCCGGGTCCCGGGCCCGGAACCGTAGCCGACCGAGGTGATGAAGTCGACGTGCTCGACGAACGCCCGCCGGGTCTGCCGCACGATCACAATGACCTCACGGCAGGACGCGGCGATCTCCGGGGCGCCGCCCGCCCCGGGCAGGAAGATGTCGACGGCTTGTCCGCGGACCTGACCCACGATGGCGCCGGCTTCTCGAAGCGGCCGTCGAGGCCGAAATAGATCTTCACCTCGCCGGACGAGGGGCGCATTCCGTCGGCGAAGCTCAGCGTCAACCGGCGGATCATAGACGGCGGTCCGGACACCGCCTCGACGGCCGCCATGATCACGGGATCGTCGGACAGCGAGCGGAGCCCGCCATCATCCGCGACGATATCGCGCGTGGCGATGATCTCCAGGCCTTCGCTGGTCGCCCGCAGCTGCCGCAGCGCCTCGGCTTCTCCGGTCAGGCGGGCGCGCAGGGCGAGGCGCGCGGCGTCGGCCCGGCGTAGGAGCGGCGAGGCCGCCTCCCCATGCAGCCGCACGAGGACGTCACGAGGGAGCGGCGCCTCAAGGAGCGCGCCCAGCCTCTCCGCCCAGTCGCGAGCGGCCAGGACGAGCGCGGCGTCGATCCGCAAGGCCGAGGTCAGCCCGGTGGCGAGCGCCCCGGCGGGCAGGCCGCCGTCCCACTGCGCCGGCTGGCCGGTCTGGGCGACGGGGGAAAGGATGCGGGTCGTGAACTCCTCGCTGCCGAGGAAGCTGCCCGCCATCTCGAAGAGGCTCATGCCGACGAAGGCGCCTGCGGCCTCGTCCGTTTCCGGCGCCCGCCCGAGAAAGAGGTGGTAGGCCAGCACGCCGTCGGCCTGGCAGGTGACCAGGGGAGCGGGAGGCAGGACGGGTGGCGGGGCGGACCCATCGGCGACCGCCGGCGGCGGGGAAGCCTTCCGGAAAAGCTTCATGCGGCGCCCGCCCAGCCGTGCTCTCCGAGGGAGAAGTCCTCCCGCTCATAGGTCAGATGCGGCGAGTAGAAGGGATCGTTCGTCAGCGCCAGACCCCACCGCTGCATCATGAAACCGGCCTCCGCGTTGAAGCGGGCGACCTTTTCGGGCGTGTCCTCCAGCCCGCGCGACTTGCTCTCGTGGTGGATCAGTTCGGCGAAGGGCGTGAAGAGGTTGCGGCGCCCGGCGTTGCGGACGCGCAGGCAGAAGTCGACATCGTTGAACGCCACCGCCAAGTCTTCGTCCAACCCACTCGCCTCCTCAAACACCTCCCGGCGGACCAGGAGGCAGGCCGCGGTCACGGCGGATACGTTGGCGTGCACCTGCAGCCGGCCGAAGTAGCCAGGGTCGCTCCTCCTGGCGTTCTTGTGCCCGTGGCCCGCCACGCCGCCGACACCCACCACCACGCCGGCGTGCTGCACCGTCATGTCGGGATAGAGCAGGCGGGCGCCCACGCAGCCGATCCCGTCCTGAACAGCCCAGGACACCATCTCCTCCATCCAGTCCGGGGAGATCACCTCGATGTCGTTGTTGATCAGGCCGAACACCGAACCGCTGGCCAGCCGGGCGGCGTAGTTGTTCAAGGCCGGGTAGTTGAAGCGCCCAGCGTAGGGGATGACGCGCACCCGGTCGTCGGCGCTCAGCGCCTCGAACAGCTCAAAGGTCGCGGCCTCGCGCGAGCCGTTGTCGACGACGAGGATCTCGTAGTCCGGGTAGGTCGACCGCTGCAGGATGGAGCGGACCGCGACCTCAAGGATGTCCGCCTTGTCGCGGGTCGGGATGATCAGGGATACGCGCGGCGGCGGGTCCGGCAGGCAGGGGCGCACGCGGTAGTAGGGCACGTCGGGCAGGGCTTCGGCACGCGCGCCGGGACGGGTGCGATCCAAGTGCTCGCCCAGCGCGCGCAGCCCTGCATCCACCGCATAGCCCTTCTCCTCCACGCCCCGGGCGGTGGACCCTTCCACGATCCGCCAGTGGTAGAGCACCTCGGGGATGTGGCGCACCGTCTCCGACGGCACGCGTTCCAGCACCCGCAGCGTCAGGTCGTAGTCCTGGCTTCCCTCCAGGCCGAGGCGCCAGCCGCCCACCGCGCGGATGTTGGCGGTCCGGTGGGCGGTCAGGTGGTTGAAGTAGTTCTGCGCCAGCAGCAGCTCCGGCGAGTAGTCCGGCTTGAAATAAGGGTTGCTGCGGACCCGGCCCTCGATCTTGTCCTCATCCGAATAGATGAGCTGGGCGTCAGGGTGGGCCTCGATCTCCCGCGCCACCGCCAGGAGCGCATTGGGGCGCAGGAGGTCGTCGTGGTCCAGCAGCACCGTCCACTCGCCGGTCACGAGCTCCAGCGCGCTGTTGGAAGCCGCTGAGATGTGGCCGTTCTCCCCTCGCAGCACGACCCTGATCCGACTGTCGGCCTCGGCGTAGGCCTGCAGCGCCCGCTTCACCTCCAGATCGCTGGACGCGTCGTCGGCGATGCACAGCTGCCAATCGGGGTAGACCTGGGCCCGCACGCTTTCCACCGCCTCGTGGAGCAGGTGCAGCGGGGTGTTATAGGTCGGGGTGAGCACGCTGATGAGAGGCCGGACCTTCAGCGCGGCGAGCTGGCCACGCCAGAGCCGCTCGGCGGACGGGCCGCTGGGCTCGTTGGCGGCGAGCCAGGCGCCGTAGCCCTCCGGCGGGCAGGGCGACAGGGCGCGCGAGAGCGCGACCGCGATGGCGGCAGCGGGGTCCTCCGCCACCTCGGCAAGCACGGCCGTGAACAGGTCGAGCGGGCTTGCGGCGGCGTTCTGGAGGCGACGGGCGGCCTCGTCCCTCGATAACGGGCGCGCGGCCAGCAGGCTCAGCGTCCCGCTCGAGGGCCGGTCGACCGGGTCCCAGCGCAGGCTGCGCAACCCTTGAACGGCGGCGACCACCACTTCGGCGACGCCGCCCTCGCCGGCGTGGAGAGGCAGGCTATGACCCTCCAGGAAGCCGCTTCCACAATCCAGGTACAGCCGTGCAGGGCCGGAGTCGTCCAACGCGGCGCCCAGGCGCAGAAGCACCAGCTCGGCCTTGGCGCAAGGGCCGGCCAGCTTGAACTCGATCCATGGGTCGCTGCTGGTGAAGACCACCCGGCCGCCGCTCCCAACGGGCCTCAGCCCCGCCGCTGCAAGCACCTCTACGCCCGAAGCGATCCTGGACAGGAGGTGCTCGGTCGAGCCCGCCTCGATGCGCGTAAGCGCCGCCGCGAGCGGTCCGCGCGGCCAGAACGGTTGGCGCTCCTGGATACGCCTGACGATCCAGGGCTGGCGCAGGATGCGGGCGACGAGTCCAGGCGCGGTCTCCGCCATAGGGCCGCCGATCCCGAACGCCTCCTCCGCCCAACTCCGCAGCGTGGGCTCGAGCTTGGGCGCAGGCGCGAGCCGGTCATCCAGGGCCGCCAGCAGCACGGCGTCGCGGAACTCCTCCGACAGTATGAACTCCAACGCGGTCTCGGCGATCGGCGCCCCGGGCCGGGGCTGGACCACCGTGTCCGACTCCGGCTTCCGCCGGAGGAAAAGCCGGTAGCAGTTCGTCAGGTCCCGTTCGCTGCTAAAGGCGGCGCCCGGACGCGCGGCTGGCCGCCGGCGATCCATGACGGCCGTTACGGACGCCGCGAGCGTCCCGCTACGCCGCCCCGCCTCGACCTCACGCTCAGGCTCCAAGACGTGACCTCGAGAGGGTGACTGCGGGACGTGGCCCGCTCGTTCCCGATCGGGCGGCGGCGGTCAAGCCTCGGGGTCCTGGCACTCGACGGCGGGATCAAGGTTTCTGCGCCGCGGGCTCGATTTACTCGATCGTGGACGATGCGACAGCGGGCCTAGAACGTCGGCTGCGGGTTCAAAATAGGAAGAAAGTCCCATGATCGACGCCCATGCCCCCAAGCTCAGGCTGCAGTCGCTTGAGGTCGCCTCGCGCCACGTCGGCGTGGTCGAACTCGCGCTGGACGTGGACTGGAACTCCAAGGCGCACGTGGAGGAGCGAGCGTTGGCGGTGTTCCAGGTCGAGACCGGCCAGGAGGGTCAGGCGTTCGAGATCAGGCTGGATGTCCGGCTGGGCGACGCCGGGGAAGCCGACGTCCAGGGCCGCGTCTGGGAGGAGCTGGAGCGCTTCACCTTAGCGCTGCACGATGCGGCGACCGTAGGGGTTTCACGGCCGCGCGGCAGGCCGCAAGGTGTGGACCGCAGAGCCGCCTGATCCTCCGCATCTCGGCGGGTCGCGCCGGCTAGAGCGTACTCTCCGCACGCCCAACCTTAAGGCGCTCGCGCGCCCGACCCGCTCCCCGCCCCTGGTCATCGGCAGGGTGTTACGTGCAACCTGAAGCCAAGCTATAGGGTCGCGCACGGGCAGGGTCGTGGGCCGGAGATGAAGCCGTTCGTGTTTCGCAAGGTGCTGCAGGGGGTTGGCCTTCTGGTCCTGGCCTTCCTGCTGCTGCGCGTGGTCGGCCCATGGCTGGTCGACCTGCACAACACCGCGGCCCTCGCCCTGGCTGCGGCCCTGCTGGTCGGCGGCGGCGCGCTCGTCGCCTGGTTCGCCTGGGACTTCGCCAACTCAGTTCGCAAGAGGATCGACCGAGATGCTTAGGGCCGCCACGCTCGCCGCCGCAGCCCTGGCGCTCACCGCCTGCACCCAGGTCAAGCCGGGGCACGTCGGCGTACGGGTCGACAACCTAGGCTCCAACGCCGGGGTGGAGAACACCGCGCTCGGCGTCGGCTACTACTGGACCGGCTTCGCCCAGGCGATCTACGAGTACCCGGTCTACACCCAGACCTACAACTGGACCCAGTCCGCCAACGAAGGCGCAGCCGTGGACGAGGCCTTCCACTTCCAGTCCAAGGAAGGGCTGTCGATGTCGGCGGACGTGGCGGTCAGCCTCCATGTCGATCCGGCTAAGGCTCCGGTGCTGTTCCAGAAGTACCGCACCGACATGGACGGGATCATCGCTGGCCCGGTCAGGAACGCCGTGCGCGACGCCATCGTCCGGCGGGCCTCCAACTACGGGGTGGAGGAGATCTACGGGCCCAAGAAGGCCGAGCTCGCCACCAACGCCGAGACCGATGTCCGCAACTTCTTCTCGCCGTTCGGCCTGGTGATCGAGAGGCTGTACTGGACCTCCAACGTCAACCTGCCCGCCCAGGTGCGCGACCAGATCGAGGGCAAGATCGCCGCCGAGCAGAACGCGCTGAAGGAACAGGCGAACGTCGCGGTGGTGCAGGCGCGCGCCCAGCAGCAGGTGGCCCAGGCGCAGGGCGACGCCACCGCGACCAACCTCCAGGGCGCGGCGCTGCGCGCCAACCCCGAGGTGCTGCGGCTGCGCGCCATAGAGAAGTGGGACGGCCACCTGCCCCAGGTCACCTCCGGCGCCACGCCGTTCATCAACCTCGGCGGCGGCGAAGCGCCGAAGTAGCGCCGCGGGCATGGTTTCTCCCGCGGCTTGCCTCCGCAAAGGCCGCCGTGCCAGGAGCGGACGCCGAAGAGCTTCCGGAGACCGGCCATGAGCGCCCGCATCATCGACGGGACCGCCCTCGCCGCCCGCCTGCGCGGGGAGGTGGGCGCGGAGGTCGCCGCGCTGGTCGAGGCAGGGCGGCGCGCGCCGGGACTGGCCGTGGTGCTGGTCGGCGACAATCCCGCCAGCCAGGTCTACGTCCGCAACAAGGGGGTGGCGACCCGCACGGCCGGGATGGCGTCCACCGAACACCGCCTGCCCCCCGAAACTTCTGAAGAGGCCCTGCTCGCGCACGTGGCGGCGCTGAACGCCGACGAGGCGGTGGACGGCATCCTGGTCCAACTGCCGCTGCCGACGCACGTCCGCACCGAGAAGGTGCTGGCCGCCATCGATCCCGAGAAGGACGTGGACGGCTTCCACGCGCTGAACGTAGGCCGGCTCTGGGGCGGCGAGGCGGGCCTCGTCCCCTGCACGCCGCGGGGCTGCATGAAGCTGATCATGGAGGCGGAGCGCGACCTCGGCGGCATGGACGCGGTGGTGATCGGGCGGTCCGGCATCGTCGGCAAGCCGCTGACCCAGCTGCTGCTCGCCGCCAACTGCACGGTGACGGTGGCCCACTCCCGCACGCGTGACCTGCCGGCGGTGTGCCGCCGGGCCGATATCCTGGTGGCCGCGGTCGGCGTGCCGGGGCTGGTGAGCGGCCCCTTCATCAAGCCGGGCGCGACCGTGATCGATGTGGGGATCAACCGGGTCGCCAAGCCCGAGGGCGGCTCACGCCTGGTCGGCGACGTGGCCTTCGCGGAGGCGGTGGAGATCGCCGGCGCGATCACCCCCGTGCCGGGCGGCGTCGGCCCCATGACCATCGCCTGCCTGCTGGAGAACACGCTCACCGCCTACAAGCGGCGCGAGATGATCTGAAAGCGTCGTCGATGAGCCCCGACGCCAGCCTGCTTAGGAGCGGCGGGCCAGCCGGGCTCTCCGCCGCTACTTCTTCAGGAAGCCGCCGTATTTGGCCGCGAAGCGCGACACGCGGCCGCCGCGGTCGAGGAGCGTCTGGGACCCTCCGGTCCACGCCGGATGGACGCGCGGATCGATGTCCAGCGCCAGGTTCGAGCCTTCCTTGCCGTAGGTGGAGCGCGTGCGGTAGGTGGACCCGTCGGTCAGTGTCACGTTGATGAAGTGGTAGTCCGGGTGGATGTCTTGTTTCATGACGACTTGACCGGCGCGAGGGCGTGGAAACGGCGAAGCCCGCCGGGAGCGGCGGGCTGCGTGAGCGGTCCGCATACATCACAACGGCCGCGCTCCACAAGGGCGAAACCCCCGAGGCCGCCGGCCGGCCCAGCCGCGGCGCCGCGCTCGTCGCCGACATAGCCCGGGCGGAGAGCAAGCGGCCCCGCTCGCGCGATCTCGGCCCGCTCCGCACCCTCTTGCCCTACGTCGCCGCGCACGGCGGCCTGGCGCTGGCTGCGCTCGTCTTCCTGCTTCTCTCCACCAGCGCGACGCTCGGGCTGTCGGTGGCCGCGCGACTGGTGCTGGACCACGGCTTCTCCGGGCAGACCGGGGCGGCGCTGAACGGCTACTTCCTCGGCGGCCTCCTGGTGGCGGCGGTGCTGGCGGTGGCGAGCGGTACGCGCTTCTACCTGGTCGGGCGGCTCGGCGAGCGGGTCACCGCCGACCTTCGCCAGCGGCTCTACGGCCATGTGCTGAAGCTCGACCAGGCCTACTTCCTCCACGTGCGAACGGGTGAGGTGCTGTCGCGGCTCACCGCCGACATGGGCATCGTGGAGACCATGGTGGGCGGCCAGAGCTCCATCGCGCTCAGGAACCTCCTCACCCTGCTCGGCGCGCTGGTCCTGATGGTGGCGGTGAGCTGGACGCTGTCGTTGGCCGTTCTGCTGGTCGTGCCCGCCGTGCTGGTCCCGCTGATCCTGTTCGGGCGGCGCGTGCGCAGGCTCTCCACCACCGCCCAGGACCGCTTCGCCGACGCGGTCGGCTACGCCGGCGAGACGCTGGACCAGCTCGACACGGTGCAGGCCTTCGGCCGCGAGGGCCGGGCGGCGGCGCTCTACGGCGAGGCGGTGGAGCTCGCCTTCTCCGCCTCCGTCAGCCGGCTGCAGGCGCGGGGCGTCCTGACCGCGGCGGTCATGACCTTCGTATTCGGCAGCGTGGTCGGCGTGCTGTGGCTGGGGGCGCAGGCG
>CAXUCS010000088.1:7734-8392 GCA_964249365.1 uncultured Caulobacteraceae bacterium
GCTCTGGCGCGGCGCCCACCAGGTGCGGGCGGGACACCTGAGCGGGGGCGCGCTCCTACAGTTCATCTTCCTGGCGATCCTGGCGTCGGGCGCGGTGAATGCGCTGCAGGAGGTCTGGACGGAGCTGCAGAAGACCGCCGGCGCCATGCAGCGCATCGGCGAGATCCTGGACGCGCGGCCGGAGGTGACGACGCCTGTCCACCCCCAGCCCCTCCCCTCGCCTGCGCGCGGCGCCATCGCGTTTGAGGACGTCGTCTTCCACTATCCCGGCCGGCCGGAGGCTCCGTCGCTGGACGGCTTCAGCCTGCGGGTCGCGCCGGGAGAGACGGTGGCGCTGGTCGGCCCGTCCGGCGCGGGCAAGTCGACCGTGCTGCGGTTGCTGCTCCGCTTCTACGACCCCCAGGGCGGGCGAGTGACGCTGGACGGCGTGGACCTGAAGGCGGCGGACCCGGCGGAGGTCCGCGCGCGCCTGGCCCTCGTCGCTCAGGACGCCGCCCTCTTCTCCGGCACGGTGGCGGACAATGTGCGCTTCGGCCGGTTCGAGGCGGATGCGGCGGTGCTCGGCGCGGCGGTCGCCGCCGCCCAGGCGGACGGCTTCGTGCGCGCCCTGCCGGGCGGCCTGGACGCGCGGGTCGGCGAGCGGGGCAAGACGCTCTCC
>CAXUCS010000089.1:0-8382 GCA_964249365.1 uncultured Caulobacteraceae bacterium
CACCAGCACGACGGCGACCACGACCACCTCCACCACGAGCCTATCCAGCGGGACGAGCACCACCTCGTCGGCGGCGGCGACCGTGACCTCGCAGTTCATCAAGCTGGACCAGCCGGCGTCGAACGGCGATCCCACCACCCGAGGCTTCACCGACAGCCTGCCGGCCGGTGCGACGATCGCGGCCACCGCCACCGCGCCCGACGGGTCGGTGTACGTGCTGGCCAACGTCACCGCGGCCAACGACGGCCAGACCCTGCAGGGCGCGCAGGACGCGGCGCTCTACAAGTACGACAGCGCCGGGCAGCTCGTTTACAGCCGCACCCTGGGTTCGGCGGGCTCGGTGGACGCCACCGCCCTGGCCGTCTCCGCCGACGGGAGCGAGGTCGCGGTGGCCGGCTCGGTCACCGGCGGCAGCCTCGATCCGACCGACACCAGCCGCAATGGGTCCACCACCCAGCAGAGCTTCGTCCAGGTCTACGACGCCGCCGGCGAACCGCTGTGGAACAAGACGCAGGACGGCGACGACGACAACACGGCCAACGCCGTCAGCTTCGGCCCGGGCGGCGCCGTCTATCTGGCGGGTTCCACGCAGGGGCGCCTGCCGGGCGCGAGCAGCTCGGGCGCCCAGGACGGCTACCTGCAGGGCTTCAACGTCAGCTCCACCACCGACCCGCTCACCAAGGCGGTCAGCTACACCGCCAGCTCCGCCTTCACCCAGGAGTTCGGCACCAGCGGCGTGGACCGCGCGACGGGCGTCGCGGTCAACGGGTCGGCGGTCTACGTCTCCAGCGTGGAGAACGGCGACGCGGTGGTGCGCCGCTACGACCTCGCCACCACCACGACAACCGGCACGGCCATGACGCAGGACGGCCGGGGCGCCACCGCCGCGACAAAGGTGAGCGCCAGCCTCGGCGCGCGCCAGGACCTCGGTGCGCTGAGCGGCGGCAACGTCTCGGGTGTGGCGATCGGCGCCGACGGCTCGGTGCTGGTGACGGGCTCCACCCACGACGCCGCGCTCGGGGCCGGGACGATCACCGCCGCCTATAGCGGAAACGGCGACGCCTTCGTGGCGGACCTGGACTCCGACCTCGACCCGGCCGGCGCGGAGAGCCTCGCCTACTACAACGGGGGCGGCCCCACGACGGCCTCGGCCATCACAGTCTCGGGCGGGACGGCCTACGTCACCGGCGAGGTCGCCGGCGCGAGCATCTATACGCCGTCGAAGGGCTTCGCCGCCGCCATAGACCCGACGACCGGGGCGGTCGGCTGGAGCACCAGCTTCTCCGGCAACAACGGCTCGGCCATCCCAAGTTCGATCGCCGTCTCCGCCAACGGCGCCTCGGCGCTGGACGCGCTCGGGCTGCCGCAGGGGGCCGTGCAGGTCCAGGCGCAGCCCTCCCAGCTCCTGACGGCGAACAGCTCGGTCCAGGCGGGCGACAGCTTCTACGTGCAGAGCGGGACCGGCTCGCCGCAGAAGGTCACGATCGCGGCCGGCGAGACCTACGAATCGCTGGCGGAGAAGATCAAGATCGCCTCCGGCTACAACGCGGCCGTCTCCACCCTGACCATCGACGGCCAGCAGGACCTCAGGATCACGCCGGCCAGCCCATCGGCCAGCATCCGCATCGAGGCCGGGCCGAGCGGGCAGGACGCGCTCGGGCCGCTCGGCCTGAAGGAAGGCCTGGTCTCCAGCGCCGCCACCGCCGCGGCGCCCACGATCCTGAACGGCAAGCCGGTGACCAGCGAGATCAAGTCGCACTACAGCATCACCGTCTCCGACGCCCTGTCTCTGTCGGGAGCCACGGGCATAGCGACCGCCCAGCAGCAGCTTTCCGTCGCGATCGCCGACGTGAAGTCGATCTACGCAGACATGACGACGGCCAAGTCGACGTCGGGGTCGACGAGCGGGACGGGAACGGTTCCGGCCTATCTCACCGCCCAGATCGCCAACTACCAGCTGGCGCTGGCGCGGCTCTCCGGATCGAGCACAAGCTCCTCATCCTCCTCCTCTTCGTCCTCCTCCGCCGCCCTCAGCCTCCTCCAGGGCTGAGATCGGCGGGAACGGCCTCGATGACCACGAAGGCCTGGGCGTAGGGGATCTCGTCGGTCAGGCTGAGGTGGATGCGCGCGGTGGCGCCGGGGGGCAGCAGGGCGTCGAGCCTCGCCTTCGCCCCGCCCGTCAGCGCCAGGGTGGGCTGGCCCGAGCGGAGGTTCACCACTCCCATGTCGCGCCAGAAGACGCCGTGGCGGATGCCGGTCCCAAGCGCCTTGGCGCAGGCCTCCTTGGCGGCGAACCGCTTGGCGTAGCTCGCGGCCGGGTCGCCCTTGCGCTCGGAGCGGGCGCGCTCGACCTCGGTGAAGATGCGCCGGGTGAACCGTTCGCCGAAGCGGTCCAGCGACTGGGCGAGGCGGCGGATGTCGGCGAGGTCCGAGCCGATCCCCACGATCATGCCGGGCCGCTCCCCGCCCGGGCCGCGTCCATCAGCGCGCGCATGTGCGCCACGGCATGGGGCAGCCCCGCGAACACCGCCTCGCCGATCAGGAAGTGGCCGATGTTCAGCTCCGCGACCTGGGGGATCGCCGCCACCGCGGCCACCGTCCCGTAATCGATGCCGTGACCGGCGTGGACCTCCAGGCCCAGGTCGTGCGCCTGCCCGGCGGCGACACGCAGCCGGTCGAGCTCGCGCGCCGTCCGCCCGGCGTCGTGCGCGCGCGCCGCTTCGCAGTAGGCGCCGGTGTGCAGTTCCACCACCGCCGCGCCCATGGCGGCGGCCACCTCGATCTGGGGCGCCGAGGCTTCCACGAAGAGCGACACGCGCGATCCCGCCTCGGCCAAGCGGCGAACGGCGGGCGCGACGCTATCGCGGCCGCCCACCACGTCCAGCCCGCCTTCCGTGGTGCGCTCCTCCCGCCGCTCGGGCACGAGGCAGACGGCGTGCGGCCGTTCGTGCAGAGCGATCGCGACCATCTCGGCGGTGACCGCCATCTCGAAGTTCAGCGGCCGGCCGCGGCGACGGCAGAGGTCCGACAGGGCGGCGATGTCGGCGTCGCGGATGTGGCGGCGGTCCTCGCGCAGGTGGGCGGTGATCCCGTCCGCTCCGGCTGCAAGCGCGGTCTCTGCGGCGCGCAGTGGGTCCGGATAGCCTTCGCCGCGGGCGTTCCGGAGCGTCGCGACGTGGTCGATGTTGACGCCGAGCCTGAGGCGCCCGCCGACGATCACGCGCTGAGCCGCCGGCTGCCCGGCTCCTCAACCGGGATGGCCGCGAGTTCGGGCGGCAGCTGGTCGGCGGGATAGGCCGGCACCTTCAGGCTGGCCAGCGAGACGAGCGGTGCGCCGACGTCCGCCTCGCCGCCGGAGCGGTCCACCACGCAGGCGGCCACCACCACCTCGCCTCCCGCCGCGCGGATCGCCGCGATGCACTCGCGGGACGACAGGCCGGTGGTGACGATGTCCTCCACCATGGCGACCCGCGCCCCGGGCTTCAGCTGGAAGCCGCGGCGAAGGCGGAACGCGCCGCCCTCCCGCTCGACATAGAGCGCGGCCACGCCGAGCTGGCGGGCGGTCTCGTAGCCCGGGATGATGCCGCCGACCGCGGGCGAGACCACTACGTCTACGCCCTCCGGAGCGGCGGCCCTGATCGCCTCCGCCAGTGCGCGGCAGAGGCGCTCCGCCCGGTCGGGGTGCATGAAGACGAGGTTCTTCTGGAGGAAGACGCCGCTGTGCAGGCCGGAGGAGAGTACGAAATGGCCTTCGCGCAGCGCCCCGGCGTCGCGGAACTCCTCCATCACCGCCTCCGCGTCCATGCGCGCGTCTCCCTTGTGCGCGCCCTCCATAGCCGACGCGGGCGCCGGGGCCACGCCCCTTTGCGCCCGAAGGTTTCCGGTCAGCTCCGGGCCGCCAGCGCGCCCCAGATCAGCACGGCCCAGCCGACGATCATCAGCAGACCGCCCACCGGCGTCACCGCGCCCCAGACCCGCACGCCGGTGACGGCCAGCAGGTACAGCGAGCCCCCGAACACCAGCCCGCCCGCGCCGAACAGCCAGCCGGCGAGCTCCGCCTGGCGCGCCATCATCGTCAGGAGCGCCACGCAGGCCAGCCCCGCGGCGCCATGGGCGAGCTGGTACTGCGCGCCTGTCCGCAGCCAGTCCCTGACCTGCGGGTCGCCGACGCCGTGCGCGCCGAAGGCGCCGGCCGAGACGGCCATGAGGCCGTTCAGCGCCGCCAGCGCCAGCCAGCCCCGCGTCACGCCGCGCCGCCGCCGGGCTTGATGAACCGCAGCGTCATGCGGTCGCTCTCGCCGATGGCGTCGTACCTGGCCCGGTCATAGCCGGCGGGCGCCGGGTCGCCGGCCTTGGGACCCTGGCGGGTCGGCGGCAGGGTCCAGACGCCGAAGGGGTAATCCTTGGTGTCCTTGGCGTTGGCGTTGATCTCCGACGCCCCGGCGAGCTTGAAGCCGGCCTTGGTGGCCGCCGCCATCGCCGTGTCGGTAGCGACGTAGCCGCTGGAGGCGTCCTTGGCCTGGGGTTTGGGGTCGGCCCGGTGCTCCTCCACCGCCAGCACGCCGCCGGGCTTCAGCGCGGCGTAGGCCTGGGCGAAGCCCCGGTCGAGGTAGCCGTCGCCGATCCAGTTGTGCAGCTCGCGCGAGGTCAGCACCAGGTCGACGCTCCCCGGCGCGGCGAAGGGCGCGGTGTCCTTGCCGAAGGCGACGTACTTCACCTCGCCGTAGCGTGCACGGTCGGAGAACTTCGCCAGGAAGGCCGCCTGCGACTTCGCTCCGCCGCCCGCGATATACTGGCCGTGCGTCGCCTTGAGGTAGGGGGCCAGGATGGCGGTCCAGTAGCCGCCGCCCGGCTGCAGGTCGACCACCGTCATCCCCGGCTTCAACCCCCAAAACATCAGCGTCTTCTCCGGGTGGCGGTAGACGTCGCGCGCCCGGTCCGCCGCCGGACGATCGGGGCTGTCCACCGCCGCCTTCAGCGCCGGGTCGGCCTTGTCGCTGGTGGCCACATAGGGCGTGGGGTCGGCCGGTGGCGGGGGCAGGTCCTTGGTCGTTCCCGGCGGCAGCGCGAGGGCCGGTCCTGCCGCGAAGAGGAGGACGGCGAAGGGAAGGGCGCGCGGCATGGAGATCGGCATGGAGGTCTCTGGCGAAGCTACTTCGAACGCTAGCGTCTCCGGCCCCGCCGCTCAACGGCCGCGGAGGCGCAAGGGCGCACGAGGGACAGGGGCCGCGTTGCCAGACGCAGGCGAACCCGCTAAGCCGCCTTCCCGCTGGTGACGTGGCCGAGAGGCTGAAGGCAACGGTTTGCTAAATCGTCATACCCGAAAGGGTATCGTGGGTTCGAATCCCACCGTCACCGCCACCGGCTGTTGTTACTGCTCACTTTTCCGGTGTTTCGGTCATATGCTGTTCTGGCGCCGTGTGATGGATGGGTATGACAGCCTTCTTGGGCACAATCTGGCGATGACTCCGGCACAATAAACGATATCGTCGCTGGCGCCACTGCCGAGATCAGCGGGATAGGCTCTTCTAATTCGGAGGAGTTTGACCGTGCTGCGCATCAAGGTTCAAAAGATTGAATGGGACACGGACGGCAAGACTATGCCCGGACTGCCTTCGGAGATGGAGGTCAGGATCGCTGATGATGTTGGCGATGTTGATCTGAACGAGGCGATCTCGGATGCCTTGTCTGCCGAGCGCCCAGCTCCGCCACGGTCCGTTCGCTATGCCGCGCCTCCAGCGCTCCCTTGGCCTTGATCAGCCGAGTACCGCTTCCGCTGGCCCGTCGTCGGGTCAGAGGTCGTACTGCACCAGTCGCCCGACCTGCCCTGGGGCGGCGAGTTCCATGGCCACGCCGGCTACGAGGACTGGGCGCGCCGCATGGGCGAGGCCTTTGACCGGCTGGAGGTGCGCGACCGGCGGTTCTTCACCGACGGGGACACGGTGGTGGTCGCCTGCCGCCTCCTGACCCGCGCCCGCGCGTCCGGCGAGGCGCTCGACCTGCCCATGACCCAGGTGATCCGCATCCGCGGGGAGCGGATCGTGGAGTTCCGCCCCTTCTACTGGAACGTGCCCGCCTACCGGGCCGCCGTGCGCAGTCGTCCATGAGCGCGCGCGAACCCCAGCCCTTCTGGGTCGGCACGCCCGCGCGCACCCTGCGCCGCGGCCGCTTCTGGGTCGCCGGCGAGCGGGTGGAGCATGAGGGCAGGACCTATCAGCGCGCTCCCATGTTCGTGGAATGGGAGGCGCCGGAACGGGTGACCCGCCCCTACCCGGTCGTCCTGGTCCACGGCGGCGGGTTCCAGGGCACGGAGTGGTTCGACACGCCCGATGGCCGCCCGGGCTGGGCCCAGCGGCTGGTGGAGGCGGGCTACGCCACCCTGGTGGTGGATCGCCCCGGTCACGGGCGCTCGCCGCTGCACCCCGACATCGTGGGGCCGGCCGGTCCGCCCTTCTCCTATGAGGGCGGCCGCCAGATCTACGCGCCGCCCGACCCGTCCGGCGCCCACACCCGCTGGCCCTTCGACCCCGAAGACGCCGAGGCCATGGACCAATTCATCGCCGGCTATGGCCCGCTTCCGGCGGACCTGGCGGCGTCGCAGGAGATGGACGCCGACCGGCTGGCGCGGCTCCTGGACCGGATAGGTCCGGCGATCCTCTTGACCCACTCCGCCTCCGGCCCGAGCGGCTGGCTGGCGGCCGACCGCCGGCCGGGCCTGGTCAAGGCGATCGTCAGCGTGGAGCCCATGGGGCCGCCCTTCGCCGACATCCCCAACATCGGACCCCTGGGCTGGGGCCTGACGGCGGCGCCGCTGACCTTCGATCCGCCCCGCGCCACGCCCGAAGATGTGCGCGACGCCGATCCCGCGACCCTGCGGCTGCCCAACCTCGCCGCTCTGCCCATCGCGGTGGTGACCGGCGACACCTCCGCCTTCGCGCCGGCCAGCCCACCCATCGTGGCGGCGCTCAGGGTGGGCGGGGCCGCCGCGGAGCAGCTCCACCTGCCCGACCACGGCGTGACCGGTAATGGCCATGGCCTGATCTATGATACGAACTCGGACGCAGCGCGCCAGCCCGGGCTCGACTGGCGGGCGCGCCACGCGGGCGCGGCTGCTGACCAAGGAGAACAATGATGGACGTCGGCTTCATCGGTCTGGGCGCGATGGGGCGCGCCATGGCCGCCAACCTCGCCAGCCCCTCGTCGCGGAGGCCTGGGGTCCCCATGGCCTGCAGTCCTGCGCCGCCTTCTTCCCGGCGGAGGAGGGCGGCGGCACGATCGCGCTGGCCGTGTGCGAGTTCCGCGACGAGGCGGCGCTCCAGGCCGCCCTGGCCCGCCACGCCCAAGGTCATGGCCGACGTGCCCCGCTTCACCGACGCCAAGCCGCAACAGAGGCGCGCTACAGCTCTGTAGCGACGCCCTTTGATCGCCGGTCCCGAGGCAGGAGCCATGCAGCTGATCTAAGGCGATTTCGACGCTCTGCGCCCCCGGCAGACTCTGGCCTTCCGCCGGAAAGCGCCACCGCGCGAGCTGAACGCACCTTAGCCCGACCACGGTAGGGCAGGAGCGGGCGGCGCTACCGCTACCATGTCAGCTCCGCCCTTCAGAAGGGGATCACGACCAGCGCCGACGTCACGCGCCGCATCAGTGCGGCGGCGGCGGAGGCTCTCCTCGCCCAGCGGCTTCTGCAGTCTCGTCCCGGCAGCGGCCGGCATGAGCCGCCGTCGCACCCATGAGGATGCAGAAATCTCCCTGCTTGCAGGCATGCCGAGCCGGATAGGGGAGGCGGTTACGACCCGATTAGCGGCAGGTACAGGTTGGACTGACAGAGCCATCCAGAGATACAGAGCCGTCCAGCATCACTCGCATTGATCCCTCTACAGGCGGGGCAGAACGGGTTCTCCGCAGCGCATAAGCCCGCATGGACCTCAGGTCGCCGCTTCAGCTGGTCTACCTCTTTGGCCGGTTCCGGCTTGATGTCACGCGCATGGCCCTATCGATGGACGGAACGGCCGTCCCGGCGACACCCAGGATCGTCTCCACCCTCCTGTACCTTATCGAGCACGTCGGGCGCACCGTCACGCGCGACGAGATGCTGCGGGCGCTCTGGCCCGGACGGGTGGCGGAGGAGGCCAACCTCAGCCAGGCGGTCTCCGCCGTCCGCAAGCTCCTGGCGGCGGAGGACGGCGGCCGGGAATGGATCATCACCGTTCCGGGCAAGGGCTATCGCTTCACCGGCTCGGTGGCGGTGGAGGCGGCTCCCGCGGTCGAAGCGGCTCCCCCCGTCGCGGCGTCCCCCCTCGTCGAGCCTCCGGCGCCCGGCGCGCCAGTTATCCCCGTCGTGACGGAGCCGAAGGTGCGGCGCGCCCCGACGCGCCGCGCGGT
>CAXUCS010000090.1:0-8279 GCA_964249365.1 uncultured Caulobacteraceae bacterium
GAGCGGGACCCATGGTGCGCTGCGCCGACCTTTACGGGACACCCCGGGACCTCGCGCGCGACCTCGCGCTGACGGCGGGGATCGGCGTGATCCTAGGGGTGCTCGGCCCCTTCGGCAGCTTCTACGGCGCCCCGCTCGAGTTTCGGGTGTTCTACTGGACGGTCGACGTGCTCGCCGGCTTCCTGATCGTGGCGGCGACGGTGCGGCTCTCTGCGCGGGCGGGGATGCGGCTCGATCTCCCGCTGTGGTTCGTGCTGCCGGCGGGAGTGGCTGTCGCAACCGTCCCGCTGTCGTTCGCCGTGAACCTCTTCTCCGCCCTGGTCTGGCCCACCGCGCACGGCCGGATGGGACCCTATCTGCCGTATTACGGAGAGACGCTCGCGGTCGCGGAGCCCTGCGCCTTCCTCTTCTACTGGCTGTCGCGGGACGCCGTGGCTCCACCTCCGCCGCCCGGGGGACGGTCCGATCCGCCCGTCGCCGCGACCCCGGCCGGGCGGGGCGACGACTTCGGGTCGCGGCTGTCCGGCCGGGTCGGTCGCGACCTGCTCTGCCTGCAGATGGAGGACCACTATGTGCGGGCTCACACCACTCTGGGCTCCGAGCTCGTCCTTCTGCCGCTGAAGGCCGCGATGGCGGAGCTGGACGGGCGCGACGGGCTGCAGGTGCATCGCTCCTGGTGGGTGGCGCGCACGGCGGTGGCGGAGGTCGTGCGCGACGGGCGCAACCTGCGCCTTAAGCTGACCAACGGGCTGGAGGCGCCGGTCGCGCGGGCCTCCGTCGCGCCCCTGCGCGAGGCGGGCTGGCTCGGAGAGGACAGGGCGCCGGCGGAGGCGGTCTGATCAGGCGGGCGGGGTCGGCGAGCGGAACACGAAGAAGGCGCCGGCCGCGATCAGCGCGAAACCGACCGCGTGGTTCACGGTGATCTTCTGACCGAGGTAGAGGACCGAGAAGATCGCGAAGACCGTCAAGGTGATCACCTCCTGGATCGCCTTCAGCTGGGCAGGCGAATAGACGCCGCTGCCGATGCGGTTGGCCGGCACCGCCAGCCAGTATTCGAAGAAGGCGATCGCCCAGCTCGCCACGACCACCAGCCATAGCGGGCGGTCCTTAAACTTCAGGTGGCCGTACCAGGCGGTCGTCATGAAGAGGTTGGACCCGATCAGCAGCAGGATGGGCGAGAGGCGCGGCGGCATGGCCCGGCCGGTCTGCAGTGCGGCCGCCACGGCGTCAACGCCGCCGTGGGCAGGCCCCGCGGCTGCCGGCCGGCCGGCTTGACCCGGCGGGGCCGACGCCCTAAGCACCGCTCCTCGCCGCCGGTCGATGGCCGGGCATGCGGGTGTAGCTCAGTTGGTTAGAGCGCCGGCCTGTCACGCCGGAGGTCGCGGGTTCAAGTCCCGTCACTCGCGCCATTCACCATTCCGCTTAAACGCCTCTTCAGACTCCGTGTGCGACGACCCGCGCATGGGTATCACCGCCATATCCGCCCTGAAGCGGCTCGCCCGTGACCGCCACGGCGCCACGGCGATCGAGTACGCCTTGATCATCACCTTCATCGCCACCGTGATCGTCGGCGGCGCGACGGCGCTCGGAACCAAGGTCAACGCCTCGCTCGGCCGGGCGGCCGCAGGCTTCGACGGCGCCACGGCGTCCTAGGGCGTTCCCCATCGACCTGATCGGGCGGGTCTCACCCCGCTCGACAGGGTCGGACCACTGCCGGGCAGGCCGAAATCGCCGCCGCCGGCATCACAGGTGAGCGGAGCCGCAGCACGCCGGAGAAGCGTGCAAACCATTCTCATCTTTAGTCTTTCACGCTCGCGCGTTTGATGGGGTGTGCCGCTTGGGATAGAAGCCCACGACTCCCATGTGAGGGATGGATGAACGCCTTCCTGCTCCAGTACCTGCCGATCCTGGTCTTCATGGGGATCGCGGCCGTAATCGGCTCCGCCTTCCTGATCGCCGCCTTCATCCTGGCGCCGCGAGACCCGGACCCGGAGAAGATCAGCGCCTACGAGTGCGGCTTCAACGCCTTCGAGGACGCGCGGATGAAGTTCGACGTCCGCTTCTACCTGGTGTCCATCCTGTTCATCATCTTCGACCTGGAGGTGGCCTTCCTGTTCCCGTGGGCGGTCAGCCTGATGAAGCTGCCCCACGACGCGCAGGTGTTCAGCTTCTGGTCGATGTTCGCCTTCCTCTTCATCCTCACCGTAGGCTTCATCTACGAGTGGAAGAAGGGTGCGCTGGAGTGGGAATGAGCGACGCACCCGTCACCACGCGTCCTTCGGGGCTGATCGTTCCGTCCGCCGCCCCCGTCCCGGCCGGCTCCGCCGCGCGCTCGGGCGTGCAGGGCTACGACCCCAGGCTTCACGACGGGGGCTTCGACGCCCTTCAGGGACAGTTGGCCGACGAGGGCTTCATCACCGCCGCCCTCGACGACGTGATCACCTGGGCGCGCACGGGCTCGCTGATGTGGATGACCTTCGGCCTGGCCTGCTGCGCCATCGAGATGATGCAGGCCTCCATGCCGCGCTACGACATGGAGCGGTTCGGCATGGCGCCGCGCGCGAGCCCTCGCCAGAGCGACCTGATGATCGTCGCCGGCACGCTCACCAACAAGATGGCCCCGGCGTTGCGCAAGGTCTACGACCAGATGCCCAACCCGCGCTACGTGCTCTCCATGGGGAGCTGCGCCAACGGCGGCGGCTACTACCACTATAGTTACAGCGTGGTGCGGGGCTGCGATCGCATTGTCCCGGTTGACGTCTATGTGCCCGGCTGCCCGCCGACGGCGGAGGGGCTGATCTACGGGCTCCTGACGCTCCAGCGGAAAATCCGGCGGACGGGGAACATCGACCGATGATCTTCACCGTCGCCGATGACGAGCTGAAGGCGCTCGGCGAAGCGATCCTGGCCGACGCCATGGGCGCGGCCGTCGGCTTCCGCGTCGAATACGGCGAGCTCTCGATCAACGCCCAGCCGAACCGGATCGTGGAGCTGCTCACGATCCTGCGCGACAACGCCGCCTACAAGTTCATCCAGCTTTCCATGATCTCCGGCGCCGACTACCCCGACCGGGCGCGCCGGTTCGATGTCGTCTATCAGCTCCTGTCGTTCGCGAAGAACCGGCGCATCCGGGTGAAGCTCGCCACCGACGAGGACACGCCGGTGCCCTCCATCACGTCCGTCCACCCCGCCGCCGACTGGTACGAGCGCGAGGCGTTCGACATGTACGGCATCTTCTTCGAGGGGCACCCGGACCTCAGGCGCATCCTCACCGACTACGGCTTCCACGGCTATCCGCTGCGCAAGGACTTCCCCATGACGGGCTATGTCGAGGTGCGCTGGGACGAGGCCCTGAAGCGGGTCGTGTACGAGCCGGTGAAGCTTCCCCAGGAGTTCCGCGCCTTCGACTTCCTCTCACCTTGGGAAGGCGCGCGCGCCGCCCTGCCGGGCGCGGGCTACCAGTATGTGCTGCCCGGCGACGAGAAGGGCTTCGACAAGGCCGAGCAGGCTATGAGCGCCCGCGCCGCCGCCGCGCTCGCCGCGCCTCACACCAGCCTCGACCCCAAGACGCTCACCTCCATCGACCAGAAGGTCGGCACGGACCCGGCCCCCGACCACTCGCCCCCGAAAAAGGCCTGATCCCATGGCCGACGACGCCTCCCAGAACCCGTCCATGCAGACGGAGATCGTCCCGCCTGAGGCGCTGAACCAGCGCGGGCTGACCATCACCCCGGCGGCCGACTTCGGCGTGCCGGAAACCAAGGTCCGCAAGTTCAACATCAATTTCGGCCCCCAGCATCCCGCCGCTCACGGCGTGCTGCGCCTGGTGCTGGAGCTCGACGGCGAGGTGGTGGAGCGGGTGGACCCGCACATCGGCCTCCTGCACCGCGGCACCGAGAAGCTGATGGAGGCGCGCACCTACCTCCAGTCGATCCCCTATTTCGACCGGCTGGACTACGTCGCCCCGATGAACCAGGAGCACGCCTTCGTGCTCGCCATCGAGAAGCTGATCGGCATCGCGCCGACCGAGCGTGGCCAGATCATCCGCGTGCTCTACTGCGAGATCGGCCGCATCCTCAGCCACATCCTCAACGTCACGACCCAGGCGATGGACGTCGGCGCGCTGACACCCCCGCTCTGGGGCTTCGAAGAGCGCGAGAAGCTGATGGGCTTCTACGAGCGCGCGACGGGAGCCCGCCTCCACGCCAACTACTTCCGCCCGGGAGGCGTGCACCAGGACCTGACGCCCCAACTGGTGGAGGACATCGGCGCCTGGTGCGCAGGGTTCGAGCGCACCATGGCCGACCTCGACAAGCTCGTGACCGGCAACCGCATCTTCAAGCAGCGGAACGTCGACATCGGCGTGGTGACGAAGGAGGACGCCTATGAGCGCGGCTTCTCCGGCATCATGCTGCGGGGCTCCGGCGTGGCCTGGGACCTCAGGAAGGCCCAGCCCTACGACGGCTACGAGACCTATGAGTTCGACATCCCCGTAGGGAACAACGGCGACTGCTACGACCGTTACCTGATCCGCATGGAGGAGATGCGCCAGTCGGTGCGGATCATGCGCCAGTGCGTGGACCGGCTGAAGAAGACGCCCGGCCCCGTGCTGACGGAGGACGGCAAGGTCGCCCCGCCGCGCCGCGCCGACATGAAGCGGTCGATGGAAAGCCTGATCCACCACTTCAAGCTTTACACTGAAGGCTTTCACGTGCCGGCGGGCGAGGTCTACGCCTGCGTGGAGGCGCCCAAGGGCGAGTTCGGCGTCTACCTGGTCGCGGACGGCTCCAACAAGCCCTACCGCTGCCACATCCGCGCGCCGGGCTTCGCCCACCTGCAGGCCATGGACTGGATGAACCGCGGCCACCTCCTGGCCGACGTGGCGGCGATCCTGGGTTCGCTGGACATCGTGTTTGGGGAGGTGGACCGGTGAGCGTCCGCCGTCTCGCCAAGGAACAGCCCGCGAGCTTCGCCTTCTCCGCCGAGAGCCAGGAGAAGGTGAACTTCTGGCTGGCCAAGTACCCGCCGCACAGGAAGGCCTCGGCCTCCATCCCGCTCCTCTGGCTCGCCCAGAAGCAGGAGGGCTGGGTCAGCGAGCCGGCCGTGCGGCTGGTCGCCCGGATGCTGGACGTGCCGGTGATCCGCATCCTGGAGGTCGCGACCTTCTACACCATGTTCCAGCTGGAGCCGGTGGGAAGCCGCGCGCTGATCCAGGTCTGCGGCACCACGCCGTGCGCGCTCCGCGGCGCCAACGCGCTCCTGGACATCTGCAAGGAGCTCGGGCCCCAGCACCATGTCAGCGCCGACGGGTACTTCACCTGGGAGGAGGTCGAGTGCATGGGCGCCTGCTGCAACGCGCCGATGGCGGCGATCAACGACTACTATTTCGAGGACCTGACGCCGGAGAGCTTCCGCCAGATCATCGCCGACTTCCGCGCCGGCAGGGCGCCCGAGCCCGGCAGTTCCGCCGGCCGCCGCTCGTCCGAGCCGGAGGGCGGCCCGCTGACGCTCTCTGATCCGGCGCTCTACGACGGCTCGCGCGCCGCTAAGATCGAGAAGATTCCCAACGCGCCCGAGCGCCAGCCCGAGCCGGCCGCGTGACGAGCGTCTGGAAGCGCCCCGAGGCCAGCCGCGCGCTCCTGGCCCTCCTGTTCGCCGCAGCGTTCCTCGTGAACGGCGGCCTCGCGCTTTACGTCAACCTGACCGGCCCGCAGCCGCACGTGAACGGCCTGTCCGCCGTAGTGTCCCTCTTCGGCCTAGTCGCCCTGGCCGCGGCCGTGCAGCAGCTCCTGAAGCTGAGAGACCCTGGATGAGCAACCGTCGCAACCGTCACGCCCGCCCCCAATCGGCGGCCTTCGGGTTCGCGGGTTTCGAAAGAGCGGGGGAGACCCGGCGTAAAGCCGCGATGAGAGAGCTCCTGCTGTCATCTGGCGCGGCGTCCGTCGCGTTGGTGGCCGGCGTCCTCATCCTCTTCGGGGAGCTCGCCGGTCCGGCGTTGCGCCCGCTGGGGATCGCGCTTGCGGGGGTCGGAGTGGCGGTGGACGTGTTCGGCGTTGCGCGATTCGTCCTCGCGGTCAGGGCGCTGCAGAGTTTTCGGAACTGATCATGCCCGGCATCCTCCAAGACAAGGACCGCATCTTCACCAACCTGTACGGGTTCCACGACCCGTACCTGGAGGGCGCGCGCCAGCGGGGCGCCTGGAACGCCACGGCCGACATCCTCTCCTGTGGGCGGGACTGGATCTGCACCAATGTGAAGAACTCGGGGCTGCGCGGCCGCGGCGGTGCGGGCTTCTCCACGGGCCTGAAGTGGACCTTCATGCCCAAGGAGGTGAAGGAAGGCCGCCCGCACTACCTGGTCGTCAACGCCGACGAGTCCGAGCCCGGCACCTGCAAGGACCGGGAGATCATGCGGCACGACCCGCACCTCTTCATCGAGGGGTGCCTGATCGGCTCCTTCGCGATGCAGGCGCACAGCTGCTACGTCTACATCCGCGGCGAGTACGTGCGCGAGCGCGAGGTGATGGAGCGTGCGGTCGCGGAGGCCTACGCCGCGAAGCTGATCGGCAAGGACAACGTCCACGGCTGGGACTTCGACCTCTACATCCATCACGGCGGTGGGGCCTACATCTGCGGCGAGGAAACCGCGCTCCTGGAAAGCCTGGAGGGCAAGAAGGGCCAGCCGCGGCTGAAGCCTCCCTTCCCGGCGGGCGCGGGCCTCTACGGCTGTCCCACCACGGTGAACAACGTCGAGTCGATCGCGGTGGTGGGCACCATCCTGCGCCGGGGCGCGGAGTGGTTCGCGGGCTTCGGCCGGCCGAACAACACCGGCACCAAGCTGATGTGCGTCTCCGGCCACGTCAACAAGCCCTGCAACGTGGAAGAGGCGATGAGCATCCCGCTGAAGCAGCTCCTGGAGGAGCACTGCGGGGGCGTGCGCGGCGGCTGGTCGAACCTGAAGGCGGTGATCCCGGGCGGCTCGTCGGTTCCCATGATCCCCATCGAGCAGTGCGAGACCGCGCTGATGGACTTCGACAGCCTGCGCGACTTGAAGAGCGGGCTCGGCACCGCCGCGGTGATCGTGATGGACCGCTCCACCGACCTGATCCGCGCGATCAGTCGCATCAGCTACTTCTACCGCCACGAAAGCTGCGGCCAGTGCACCCCCTGCCGCGAGGGCACGGGCTGGATGTGGCGGGTGATGGAGCGCATGGCGGCGGGCCAGGCCGAGATGCGCGAGATCGACATGCTCCTTGAGGTCACCACCCAGGTGGAGGGCCACACCATCTGCGCTCTGGGTGATGCGGCGGCCTGGCCGATCCAGGGCCTCTTCCGCCACTTCCGCCCGGAGGTGGAGGCCCGGATAAGCCAGTACCGCACCGGCAAGCCGCACGTGCAGGGCGCCGCGCTCCTGGCGGCGGAGTAGGACGCTTCATGCCCGCCGCCCTCGCCCTCATCTTCGGCTACATAACGGTCATCCTGCCGCTGGTGCTGAGCGTCGGCCCGCTGGTGCTCCTGACCATCCTGAGCCTGCAGCTCGGGCGGGGCGGGTGGTGGCTGGTCGCGCCCTATGCGCTCGCGATCCTGTACGGCCTCTTCACCAGCGCCGCCATCGCCGCGGCGGCGGCGAACATGGGGCTGGTGGCCCCGGCTGCGCGGGCCATGCTCTACCTCAACGCCGTGAAATCTGGAGCGGAGCTCGGGGTGTTGGTCTTCGCGCTTCAGCTCACCATGGCAGGCCGGCGCGTGGTGACGAAGCCCTCGCTGGAGGCTTACGTCCCATGACTTGCTTGGCTCACGATGCGCCCGCAAGCTCTGCAGCGATGCGATGGAGGGGCGTCATGGCTGACGAACCGCAGGATATGATCCTGCCGATGCTCCGCGAGATTCGCCAGGGACAGGAAGTGATGGCGGCTCGGCTCGAGAGGGTCGAAGGCGCTGCCAGCCGACTGGAGCGCGACATGAAACAGCTGCGCTCGAGTTTCATGTACGTAGCTGGAGCGGCGACCCTAGCCGATCATCGCGTCAATGAGGTCGACGAGCGTGTCGACGATCTTGACGAGAAGATGAAGGCGCTCGAAGTCGCCCTGGCGGAGAAGTCCTGATGCCCATCGCCAAGGTCAACGGCCAAGAGGTCGAGTTCGAGCCCGGGATGACCGTGCTCCAGGTCGCGGAGCTGGCGGGGGAGGAGATCCCGCGCTTCTGCTACCACGAGCGGCTGTCGATCGCCGGCAACTGCCGCATGTGCCTGGTGGAGGTGAAGCCCGGCCCGCCCAAGCC
>CAXUCS010000091.1:0-8182 GCA_964249365.1 uncultured Caulobacteraceae bacterium
GGAACCCGTTGAAGCTGGTGTTGGCCCCGGTGTAGAGGATGAGCAGGGTCACCGCCTGCACCCACCCGTAGACGACCCGGCCGAAGCCCGAGTCGCCGAAGATGACCTTGGCCTCCTGGGACAGCACGGTCGGGGCGCCGCTGGCGTAGGGGGTGGCGTGGGTCAGCATCGCCAGGAGCGACACGCCGAAGACGAGCGCACCGAGGGTGCACGCCATGATGACCAGCGCCCGCCGGGCGTGGAGGCCCTCGGGCGGCCGGAAGGCGCCCACGCCGTTGGAGATGGCCTCGAGCCCCGTCAGCGACGACCTGCCGTTGGCCAAGCATCTCTACACGACAGTGTTCGGCTTCGCGGGCGCGGGCGAACGGCTGATCTACTCGCGGCACAACGGCGAGGTCATGGGCCTAGGCGGCTGGGGCGGCGCGAGCGTGCTGTACATGGTCGGTCGCCAGGAGCTGGTGCAGCTGGAATTCTGGACCCACACCACACCGCGGCAACGACCGCTGCCCGACGACTGGCGGCCCAACGACATCGGCTTCTGCCGGTTGGGCGTCGCGGTCGCCGACTTCGATGGCTCGCTCGAACGGCTCGCCGGATTGGGGGTGCCGACGCTCACCGCGCCCGCCCTCGTAGACGGTCTCCGCCGCGTCTGTTTCCGCGACCCGACCGTCGCCATTCCGGTCGAGATCATGGAGCGGGGCGCAGGGTTTCCCGGCGAGTGCGGCCGCCACCACGATCTCGAGCCGTCGGTGGTCTACGCCACAGCGTCCGTGCCCAATCTCGACGAGGCCGTGTCGTTCTTTCGCGATGTCGTGGGCCTCCCCGAAGCGAACATCGAACTCCACGCGCCTGATCACGAGCATCTCTGGGGGCTGCCCGGCGCCCGCCGGCGTGTCGCGACCCTGCGTGGCGGCACGGTGTTCCTGGAGCTGGCGCAGTATGAGTGGCCGGCGGGCCGGCCACGGCCGCTCGACGACGCGCTCGACCGCCAGGGGCTGAAGACCGTGGCGGTCGGCTTCCGCGACCCGGCCGAAACGGCGGGCGTCTTTGCGCGGGTGAAGGCGGCCGGTCTCGACTGGTCAGTCCCGCAGCCCGCGTCTCACATCGGCGGCAACCACGCGGTGGGCGCGGTCGCACACCGCCTGAAGACGCTATCGGTCCCCCCCGAGCTCGAACGGCAGTTCGGCTTCTCACCGGAGCCGCCGAGATGGTGGAGCGCCCCGGCCCCGGCGGAGCGCAATCCGCGTGGCGACACCGGCCACGTTGAGCGACAATCGCGTTCATCGAACATCGGCGTCGGGATGGTCGGCGGAACGGGAGAAGGCCCTTGAACGAGATCGTGAACGGGATCGACGAGCGGGTGATGGAGCCTGGGCGTCCCCTCGAGGAACGCGGGTATCCGGGCTTCAACCCGCGCCAGGTCACCGCCGACGGCCTCGCGATCGACTATGACGTCGCCGTGAAGCTGCGCGATGGCGTGACGATCTACGCCGACATCTACCGGCCAGCCGGGGTCGATGGCCGCCTTCCGGCGATCGTACTGTGGAGCGCATACGGCAAGCACTATCGCTGGCCGCATCCCGTCCTCGCCGCCTTCACTCAGGGCGCCGCCGTATCCGACTACGCCCCCATCGAGGCGCCGGACCCGATCACCTGGTGCCCTGCCGGCTACGCCATCGTCGTGCCCGACCCGCGCGGCGTCAACGCCTCGGAGGGCGACGCCTCCGCCTGGACGCCCCAGGAAGGCGTCGACATCCACGACACCATCGAGTGGATCGCCGAGCAGCCCTGGTCAAACGGCAAGGTGGGCATGGGCGGCGCCTCCTACTTCGGCATCGTGCAGTGGTTCGCCGGCGCGACCCGCCCGCCTCACCTGGCGGCGCTGTTGCCCTATGACGGGATGAGCGACCTGTACCGCGAGATCGTGGTGCATGGCGGCATTCCCAATCCAGGGTTCGTGACGTTCTGGAACGCGCAGGTGCGCGCCACCCGGAACAGGGCGGAAAACTGGGTCACCGCCATGCGGATCCACCCGTTCTTCGACGCCTACTGGCGGAGCAAGGTGCCGGCCGTCGAGATGATCGACGTGCCCACCTACGTCGTCTCGTGCTGGAGCGATCACGCCGTGCATACGCGCGGATCGCTCTCGGCGTTCAACCGGCTCGGGACCGGTCGCAAGTGGCTGGAGGTGCATGGCCGCAACAAGTGGGCGCGGATGTACACAGCCGAAAGCACGCGACGGCAGATGGCCTTCTTCGACCGCTTCCTTAAGGACGAGCCGAACGAGGTCGACGAGTGGCCCAAGGTGCGGATCGAGGTGCGCGAGGGGCTCGACGTCGGCGAGGAGCGCGCCGAAGAGGAGTGGCCGCTCGCACGGACGCAGTACACCCCCTTCCACCTTGACGCCGCGACAGGCACGCTGAGCTCAGGGCCCGTCCCGGACGAGGCGGCGATCTCCTATGACGCGACCGGCGACCAATCCGTTGCGGTCTTCTCCCACACCTTCCCCGAAGACACGGAGCTGACGGGCTACTTCAAGCTGAAGCTCTGGGTCGAGGCGGACGGCGCGGACGACATGGACCTGTTCGCCGCAGTCCAGAAGTTCGACACGGCGGGCGGACTGGTCAACTTCTATTACATTACTCGCTTCCGCTTCGGGCACGCCGCCCATGGCTGGCTCCGCGTGTCCCACCGCGAGCTGGACGAGGCGCGGAGCACGCCCTGGCAGCCCTTCCATCTGCACCAGCGGGAGCAGCTGCTTCAGCCGGGTGAGATCGTACCGGTCGAGATCGAGATCTGGCCGTCCAGTACAATGTTCCGCGCGGGCGAGCAGATGCGCGTGGTGGTGATGGGCAGGGATCCGTTCCCGCCGTCGCAGGAACCGGGAGTGAGCATCGCGCTGCACCCGGTCACGCGCAACGCCGGCCGGCACGTCATCCACACGGGCGGCCGCTACGACAGCCACCTGCTCGCGCCGGTGATCCCGCGCTGATGCAGGGTGATGCCTCGGATTGTACGAAAAGCACCTCAGGCGTCCGCCAGGCCGCCCCCATCCGGCAGACTACGCGCCAGGTAGGCTCTCGGCGTCAGGCCGCTGAACTCCCGGATTTCACGGATTATATGCTCTTGGTCGCAATAGCCGGCGTCCAGCGCCAGCCCCGCCCAGTCTGGGGCGCCGGGCGCGGCCGACACGGCCCGGGTTAGGGCGTGGAAGCGCAGGAGCGGCGGTAGAACCGCGGGCCGACGCCCACTGCGGCGTGGATGCGCGCGCGCAGGTGCTTGCCGCTCCAGCCCACCTCGCAGGCGATCTCGGCATTATCGCGTTCGGGATGGTGCGCAGCAGCCGGAGCGCGTGCTGCTCGCGGAGGACAGTCCGCCCATGGCCCGCCGGAGCTGGTCCAGCGAGGTGGACTCGTAGCCGTGCCGCCAGAACAGCTCCATCGCCGCGCCCAGCGCCGCGGAGCGGTCGAACTGGCAGGGTCGCTCGGTGCGGACCATGCGGGACTTCTGATTACTGGACCGCTTCGTCCCAAAGTCGTTGACAGGGGCGCGGCCGCACGATTTATGGACGAGCCGTTCTGAAATCCAGCCGAACGGCGCGCGGTGTATGCGAGGGCGGCCATGGCGTCGAGCGACGGGGAGCGGGCGGAGGCGGCGCTGCGGCGCTTCTACGCGGCGGAGGCGGCCTACATGGCGGCCGGCGCGGCCGGGGACTCGGCCGATTTCGCGCCGGTGGCGGCCACGCTCACGGCGGACGTGGTGCTGCACCAGTCGCCCGACCTGCCCTGGGGCGGCGAGTTCCACGGCCACGCGGGCTACGAGGACTGGGCGCGGCGCATGAGCGCGGCCTTCGACCGGCTGGAGGTGGCCGACCTCGAGCTGTTCGCCCGCGGCGACACGGTGACCGCCACCTGCCGGCTCGTCACCCGCGCGCGCCCCACCGGCGCAGTTTTGGACGCGCCCATGGCGCAGGTGGTGCGCGTCAGGGGAGACCTCATAGCCGAGTTCCGGCCCTTCTACTGGAACGTGCCCAACTACCGCGCGGCCGTTCCGGCCGCTCCCGTGCGGGAGGCCGCCTGATGAGCGCGCCGTTCTGGGCCGACACGCCCGTGCGCCCTGTGCGCCGCGGCGCCTTCTGGGTTCCCGGCGAGCGGGTCGAGCGCGACGGGCTCACTTTCCAGCGCGGGCCGCTGTTCGCGGAGTGGGAGGCGCCCGAGCGCGTCACGCGGCCGTTCCCGATCGTGCTGGTGCACGGCGGCGGCCTGCAGGGCACGGAGTGGCTGCAGCCGCCCGACGGGCGGCCCGGCTGGGCGCAGCGGCTGGTGGAGGCGGGCTACGCCACCGTGGTGGTGGACCGGCCGGGCCACGGCCGCTCGCCCCTGCACCCGGACGTGGTGGGCGCGCCGGGGCCGCCCTTCTCCTACGAGGGTGGCCGCAAGATCTACTTCCCGCCGGAAGCGGCGCAGCGGCACTCGCAATGGCCCTTCGCCCCCGACGACGCCGCGGCGATGGACGCCTTCATCGCCGGCTACGGCCCTCTGCCCGCCGACCTCGCCGCGTCCGAGGACATGGACGCCGACAGGCTCGCGCGCCTGCTGGACCGGATCGGTCCCGCGGTGCTGCTGCCGCACTCGGCCTCGGGCCCGAGCGGGTGGCTGGCGGCGGACCGGCGGCCAAGGCTGGTGCAGGCAATCGTCAGCGTCGAGCCCATGGGCCCGCCCTTCGCCGACATCCCCAACATCGGGCCGCTGAGCTGGGGGCTGACAGCCGCGCCGCTCACCTTCGACCCGCCCCGCGCCTCGGCGGATGAGGTGCGCGACGCCGACCCGGCGACGCTGCGCCTGCCCAACCTTGCCGGCCTGCCGATCCTGGTGGTCACGGGCGAGACCTCCAGCTTCGCCCCCGCCAGCCCGCCCATCGTGGAGAGCCTGCAGGCGGGCGGCGCGGCGGCCGAGCACCTGCACCTGCCCGACAACGGCGTCGTCGGGAACGGCCACGGGCTGATCTACGAGCTGAACTCCGACGCGGCGCTCCAGCCCGTGCTCCGCTGGCTCGAGACGCACACCGGCGAACGCCAGGAAACCCGGAAGACGACGCGACAAGCCTTCATCAGGGATCGATAGCCTCGGCGGCCTGGGTCGGCTCAATCGGCGACCGCGCGGCCGACGCTCTGCGTTGGCTTCACGTCGGTGAAACGGGCCACGTCGGCCATGACGCGCGGCGTGTCGGGCGAGACGAGGGCCGAGCGCATGGCGGCTTCGTCGCGGAACACGCAGGCGCAGACCGCGATCAGCCCGGCGCCGTCACCGTCTGGGAAGAAGCCGCCAACGCGCTCCAGGCCGTGAGGCCCCCAGCACGCGCGGACCAGCGGGAGGTGGACGTCGATCCAATAGCGGCGATCGAAGGGCGTCCCGGCCTGGCCGGCATAGGTGACGTAGAGCGTGGTCACGGCCCCCTCCGCTCAGCCGAAGTCTGTGGCGATGGCGACGTCCCGCCAAGCCTCGAGGTCCGCGCGGAAAGCGGCGAGCTTCTTGTCGGCGGTGGCGTAGGCGGCGGGGCCGAGCGGCAGGTGGAGGGAAGGGGTCTCCGCGTCGACCGCCCTCAGGATGACCGCCGCGCCCTTCTCCGGGTCGCCGGCCTGCCGGCCGTCGTTGCTGTCGCGGTAGGCGCGCCGCTTGCCCACCGTGGCGGCGTAGGCCTCGATCTCGCACGCCGCGGTCGCGATCGAGCGGCCAAGGAACTCGGTGCGGAACGGTCCCGGCTCGACGATGACAACCCTCAGGCCGAGTGGTCGGACCTCCTCCGCAAGCGCTTCCGACAGGCCTTCGACCGCGAACTTGGTCGCGCAGTAGTGGCCGGAGCCGGAGCCGCCTGCGATGCCGGCGCCCGAGGAGAAGTTGACGATCGTCGCCCCCGGTCTCGCGCGTAGGGCCGGCAGCGCCGCGCGCGTGGTCTCGATCAGGCCGAAGACGTTGGTCTCGAACATCGGCCGGTACTCTTCGGGCGTCGCCTCCTCGATCGCGCCGATGAAGCCGAACCCGGCGGCGTTGACGAGCACGTCGAGGCCGCCGAACCGGTCCTGAGCCACCCGCACCGCAGAGGCCGCCGCGCCCGCTTGCGTCACGTCGAGGGCGGCGATGGCGGCCGTCTCGGGATGGTCGCGCCCGAGCTGATCCAGGTCGCCGACCTTCCGCGCCGTGGCCACGACCCGGTCGCCGCGGGCGAGGACCTGCCGCGCCAGCACCTTTCCGAACCCGCTCGACGCCCCGGTGATGAGCCAGGTCTTCATGGTCGCTCCCCTGATTACGGCAGTGCGTAGGCGATGAGGCTGTCGCCCAGCCCCGACTTGATCGCGGTGTTGCCGCCGGCGGGGATCAGCACGAACTGCCGTCCGCCCGCCCGGTAGGTGATCGGCGTCGCCTGTGCCCCGGCGGGCAGGCGCACCTCCCACAGCGTCCGGCCGCTCGCCAGGTCCACTGCTCGGAACGCCCGCTCCTGCGTCGCGCCGATGAACACCAGGCCGCCCGCCGTGACCAGCGACCCGCCCTGGACGGGCGTGCCCATCGGGATAGGCAGCATCGAACGCAGCCCGAGCGGACCGCTGTCCCGGGCGGTGCCGAGCCGGCGCGTCCAGAGCACCCGGTGCGTCGTCAGGCTCACCGCCGACAGCATGCCGTAGGGCGGCTGCTGGCAGGGCGCGCCGAGCGCGGAGAGGAACGGCTCGATCGTCGCCGCGAACGGCGTCCCCGCCTGGGCCATCTTCGGCCCGTCGAGGTCAGTGACCTTGCTGTTGGGTTTGAAACCCTTTCGGTTGGCGGCGGCGCGCGCGATCAGCTGGTCGTAGTTCGCGACCCGGTCGGACGGGATGATCATGACCTGCCGCCGGGGATCGACCGCCACCCCGCCCCAGTCCGTCCCGCCGAGGTTGCCGGGGTACACCACCGCGGGATCGAGCCCAGGCGGCGTGAACGGCCCCTCGTAGCGGGCCTGCCGGAATCGGATGCGGCAGAGCATCTGGTCGATCGGCGTCAGCCCCCACATGGCGCGTTCGCTGAGGTCGGGGCCGCGGAAGCTCGGCATGCCGATCGAGAAGGGCTGGGTCGGTGACAGGCGCTCGCCCGCCGCGCTCCCGCGCATGGGCACGGGCCGTTCCACCACTGTGGCGAGCGGCTGGCCGGTGACACGGTCCAGCAGGAACACGTCGCCGCGCTTGGTGGCCTGAACCAGGCCGTGGCGGACGCCGCCCGGCGCGGGCAGGTCGACCAGGGTCGGCTGCGACGGCGCGTCATAGTCCCACAGGTCGTGGTGGACGGTCTGGTAGCTCCAGCGCACCGCGCCGGTCGCCCCGTCCAGCGCCACCACCGAGCTGGAGTAGCGGTCGTCGAACGGCCGGCGTCGCGCGCCGTAGTAGCCGGGCGTCGGCGCGCCGGTCGGCACGTAGACGAGGCCGAGTGTCTCGTCGGCGCTCATCGGCGCCCAGCTGTTTGGGGTGGACGGCGTGTAAGTCGCGCCCGGCCGGGGCTCGCCATGGTCGTCGGGGCGGCCGGCGTCGAAGGCCCAGGCGAAGCGGCCGGTGACCGCGTCGAAGGCACGGATCACGCCGGACGGCTCGCCCCAGTACTGGTTGTCGGTGACCCAGCCGCCGAGCACGACCTTGCCGCGCACGAGCGTCGGCGCCGAGGTGACATAGTAGTAGCCCGGGATCACGCGGCCCATGCCGGTGAGCAGCGAGGTGACGCCGTTCGCGCCGAAGCTGCGGCAGGGCGCGCCGGTGCGCGCGTCCAGCGCGATCAGCCGCGCGTCGACGGTGTTGGTGAGGATTCGCTCGGGGCAGTCGGGAACCGGGTCCGGCGCCTTGAAGTAGGTGACGCCGCGGCAGCGGCCGTAGCCGCGCTGCGGGATGTGCGCGTCGAAGCGCCAGCGCTGGCGGCCGGTGGCCGCATCGACTGCGATCACGTCGTTGTAGGCGGTGCAGACGTAGACGGTGTCGCCCACCTTGAGCGGCGAGACCTCCAGGCTGCCCTTGGCGTGTTTGTCGAGCAGGCCGACGTGGGAGGTCCAGGCGACCTTGAGCCGGGCGACATTGGCGGGGGTGACGTCGCCCAAGGCGCTGTAGTGGCGGCCGCCGGGGTCGCCGCCGTAGCTCGGCCAGTCCTCCGCGGCGGCGGGGTAGGCCGCGGCG
>CAXUCS010000092.1:0-4295 GCA_964249365.1 uncultured Caulobacteraceae bacterium
GACCGGTATCGTGCACGCTGATCCGTACGGAGCCGGCCCGGTCCGGTTCGACCTCGAGGAGGACGCCGCCTTCGGTCGTGGCCTCCACCGCGGCGCCGACCAGGAGGCCGATCGCCTGCCGCAGCCGGACGGGGTCGCCGGCGATGCGCCGGGGCGTGGCCGGGTCGACGTAGCAGGCGAGGTCCAGCGCCTTGGACGCCGCCCGGTCCCAGAACAGGGCGGTGACGTCCTCCGCCATCTGGGCGAGATCCACCGGGACGGGGACGACCTCGGCGCGTGGCTCGCGGCCCTCGGGCTCCAGCGCGGCCAGGAGGACCGGGACCGTCCTTGCGACCACGCCGGCGAGGCGGCCGCGGTCGATGTCCGGGGCGCTTCCAACTCGCCTCTCGGCCATCGCGCCCAGCGCCCGAAGGGGGGCCGCGACGTCCCGGCCGAGCAGCCCCCGCAGGTCCGCTCCAGCGCTCTCGGCCCGCGACGCCGCCATGCGGGCGGCGCGGAGCTCGTCTTCCAGACCGGCGATGCGCTCCGAAGCCGCAGCCTCGCAGGCGCGGAACGCCCCCGTGACGCCGCCGGCGTGGGCGGCGGCGCGACGGCAGCGCCAGAGGCCGACCAGAGCGATCAGCAGGGCGAGGGCCAAGGCGAGGCCGAGAGCCGAGGCTTCCGCAAGCTGGCGGCCGAGCAGCACCGCACACCCCGCGATCCCGCCAACCGCGGCCAGGGCGATGGGTTCGACGCCCGAGAGACGGCGTCGCTGGACTGCGTCCGCTCCCGATCCGCTCCAGCTGAACGCGCCCATGACCACCCCGCCGCCCGGACAGGCGGGCGCGAACCCGCGATTTACGCTGGCACTGATGACCGTCACCTTAAGCCGGCCGTGCGCGCGCACCTCCGAAGGGGGGTGTCATAGGGCGGTCGCTTAGAATCGCTTAAAGCTTGACGCCGTCGGCCTTGTGGCGACACACCGCCCAAAGCCAAAGCACAAGGAGTGCGACCTTCAGCCAGACGGTGAAGCTCCGAGTCCGGTCCGGAGGCCGCCATGCAGGTCTCTAGCCGCGCGCCGTCCGGCTGGCCGGCGCTGGTGCTGAACGCCGACTTCCGGCCGCTCAGCTACTATCCCCTGTCGCTGTGGCCCTGGCAGGACGTGATCAAGGCGGTGTTCCTGGAGCGGGTCGAGGTGGTCTCCACCTACGACTTCGCCGTCCGTTCCCCGTCCTTCGAGATGAAGCTGCCGAGCGTAGTGGCGCTGAAGAGCTTCATCGCCCAGGATCGGCCCCCCGCCTTCACCCGCTTCAACCTGTTCCTGCGCGACGCCTTCGCGTGCCAGTACTGCGGCTCCGGCCAGGACCTGACCTTCGACCACATCCAGCCGCGCTCGCGGGGCGGACGCACCAGTTGGACCAACATCGTCACCGCCTGTGCACCCTGCAATCTCAGGAAGGGCGGCCGCACGCCCCGGGAGGCGGGCATGATCCCGCGCCGCCCGGCCCGCCGCCCAACCATGTACGAGCTGCAGGAGTTCGGCCGCCGCTTCCCACCCCACTTCCTCCACCAGAGCTGGGTCGACTACCTCTACTGGGACATCGAGCTGGAAGGCTGAAAGCCGCGGGGCCGGCGGGGGCTAGGCAGGGCGCCCGGCCGCCGGTTAGAGGAGCGTCCGCATGAGTGAGCGCAGCCCGCGTGGAGCAGACCGCGGCCCCTACGACGGGCCCTGGTCCAACCTGCCCCCGCCCGAGGCGCCCGCCCGTGCGCGGCGCGAGCCGCTGCTCAAGCCCGGGAAGGCCGCCCGCGAGCCCTGGATCAAGAACTGGAAGGGCGTGGCGATCATCGCCTTTCTCCTATTCGTCGCGCCGCCGGTCTGCGGCTGGCTGGCTCGGCTGATCATGGGGATGGTCCAGGGGGGCTGAGCACGTTTCGGACGGCCGAGCCGTCGAACGCTTTGCCGCCAAGGCCGTTCTGCTCAGGGGATAGGGGACTGCGTATGGCCGACAAGGACGAGGAGGCCGCGCCGGGAACCTGGGTCCGCGACGAGCCTACCGCCATGACCCGATCGCAAGTGGCCGCGGCGCTCGCCGCCACCGCGGGCCTAGCGTGGGCGGGACTGCACACGCTGCAGCATTTCATCCCCGCGCTGGTTTGGGCGGCCGTGGTGGCCATCGGCATCTGGCCGCAGTACCAACGGCTGGCGCACCGCTTCCCGAAGATGAAGCGCGAGGCGCTGCCGGCGCTGGCCGTGCTCGCCGTGCTCTTGGTCTTCGTCGTGCCCGTGACGCTGGTGGCCGTCCCGGCCGCCAGCGACGCCCACCAGATCGCGCAGTGGGTCCAGCAGGTCCGCACCAACGGCCTGCAGGCGCCGGGCTTTCTGCAGGCGCTGCCGGACGGACCCAAGCTTGTGGCGCTCTGGAACTCCAAGGTAGGCCAGCCCGGCGCGCTTTCGGACCTGGCGAGCCATTCGGTGCAGGGCGGCCTGGTCCACTTCGGCCAGCGCGTGGGGACGGAGGCGCTGCATCGCCTCGTCCTCCTCGGCTTCATGCTGCTGTCGCTGTTCTTCCTCCTGCGCGACACGGACGCCGTGGTGGCCCAGCTAAAGGTCGGCGGCCGACGCGCGTTCGGGCCGGCGGGCGAGGACGTGGGCCGCCAGATCGTCCGCTCGGTCGGCGGCACGGTGAATGGTCTCGTCCTCGTAGGCCTGGGTGAAGGCCTGCTGATGGGCGTGGTTTACGTGAGCGCCAGGACCCCGCACGCCACGCTCTTCGCGCTGATCACCGCCATCCTGGCCATGGTGCCGTTCGGGACCACCGTGGCGCTGGCCATCGTGGGGCTGGTGCTGCTCGTCTCCAACAAGCTGATCGCGGCGGCGATCGTGGTGGGGATCGGGCTGGTGGTGACGTTCGTGGCCGACCATTTCGTGCGGCCCGTGCTGATCGGCGGGGCGACCAAGCTCCCCTTCCTCCTGGTGCTGTTCGGGATACTTGGCGGGGTGGAGACCTTCGGCCTCATCGGCCTCTTCATCGGCCCGGCTATCCTGGCGGCGCTGATCCTGATCTGGCGCGAATGGGTGGGCAGCCGGCGCGGCCCGATCAACCCGTCGCGCGCGGAGGCCTCCGCGGCCTCTCCGCCCACCTGACCGGGAAGCGGAACGAGCGACAGCCGGCGCGGTTGTGCTGGCTCCCGCAGCCCGCTCGGAACGCAAGCTCCCCATGGACATGGCCACACCGCCGGACGCCAGTATCGAAGCGGCCGCGGACCCTGCGCCAGCCGGCGCGACGGCGGCGGCCCTGGTCGAGGCGGCCGAACGCCATAAGGGCGCCGTGCTCCACCTCGCCCTAGACGAGCGGGCGGCCGACCTGCTCGCGGACCTGGCCAAAGGCTTGGCGCCCGGGCTGGAGGTGCTGGTCTTCCCGCCCTGGGACTGCCTGCCCTACGACCGCGCCTCCCCGTCGGGCGCCAGCGGCGGCCGCCGGATCGCGACACTCCTGGCGCTCGCCCGCGCGCCGGAGGGCGGACGGCTGGTGCTGACCTCGCCGGAGGCGATGGTCCAGAAGAGCCTTCCCGCCGAGGCGCTGGCCGGCCTGGAGCATGGGGTCGCGCTCGACCGCGACGGCGAGGTGGAGGCGATCGCCACCTTCGCGCAGCGCACCGGCTACCGCTGGCAGGAGGAGGTCGCGGAGCCCGGCGACATCTGCGTCCGGGGCGAGGTGCTGGACATCTTCCCCCCCGCCGAGGCGGCGCCCTGCCGGCTGGAGATCGAGGACGGACGGGTGAGAGGGCTGCATGGCTTCGATCCCCTGACCCAGCTCACCACCTTCCCCCTCGAGAGGCTGGTTATCAGCCCCGCATCGGAGCTGATCGCGCCGGAGGCGGACGCCGACCCGGCCGTCTTCCCGCCCGAAGGCGCGCGGCCGAGCGGGATCGAGCACGACCTGCCCCGCCTCTCCGGGCCGCTCGACACCCTCTTCGACCACCTGGGCAAGGCGTCCGTGAGCCTCGAGCCCACGGCCCGGGCTCGCCTGGAGGCGGCGGCCGGCCAGATCGCCCTGGCGTTCGAGACGGCCGACGCCTTCGCGCACGACCGCGGCGGCTCGCCCCCGCCGCGGCCGGACTCGCTCTATCTCGACCTCGACGCGTTCGACGCGGCCCTGAAGGGGTGCAAGCGGCTCGAATGGGGGGCGGCGGGACGCGCCACGCCGCTCTTCGCGCTTTCCGCAAGCCCGCTGCGTGAGGCGGCCGAACACCTCGGCGGCGTCCTGCGAGCCGGCGGCGTGGCGGTCCTGACCGGGACGCCCACCGACCTGAAG
>CAXUCS010000092.1:4305-6687 GCA_964249365.1 uncultured Caulobacteraceae bacterium
CTTCTACGCGAACGGCCCCGCGCAGGGGATCTGGTCCGACAACGTGCTCGTCCTCGCCCATCCCCGCCGGTCGACCGACCTGGAGGCGATGGCGAAGTCATTCCCGGACGGGCTCCGCGCGGCCGAGCCGGGCTCGCTCCTCCGCCTGGAGCTGGACCTCGCGCGCGGGTGGGAGACGGACGAGCCCCGGCTCTGCGTCCTCGCCGCCGCCGACGTGCTGGGCGCGCGGGCGCACCACGTCACCCACGCCACCGCAGCCACCCTCCTGGAGACCGAGCCGGACCTGCGCTTCGGCGACCTCGTGATCCACGAGGACCACGGCGTCGGCGTGCTCAGGGGGTTGGAAACGGTGGAGACCGATGGCGTGCGCCGCCCGACGGCGCGCCTGGAGTACCACGACGGCGCGGCGCTGCTGGTCCCGGCGTCGGAGCTGCGCAAGGTCTGGCGCTATGGCGCGGAGGCCGACGTGGTGGCGCTGGACCGGCTGAACACTGGAAGCTGGGCCAAGAAGCGCGCAGAGGTGGAGGGCTCGATCGCCGAGACCGCCCGCGAACTGGTCGAGCTCTCCCGCGCCCGCGATGCGGTGGAGGCGGCGAAGATCACGCCGCCCCGCCAGGCCTACGAACGCTTCGTGGGGCGCTTCCCCTATCCCATGACCGGCGACCAGGAGGCCGCGGTCGAGGCGATCCTTGCCGACCTGAAGTCCGGCCGGCCGATGAACCGGCTGGTCTGCGGCGACGTCGGTTTCGGCAAGACGGAGGTGGCGTTGCGCGCCGCCGCCGCGGTGGCGCTTTCGGGCAGGCAGGTGGCGGTGGCCGCGCCCACCACCGTGCTGGCCCGCCAGCACCTCTCGACCTTCGAGAAGCGGTTCGCCCCCTTGGGGATCGCCGTCGGCCAGCTCTCGCGCCTGGCCAAGCCCGCCGACGCCAAGGCGACCAAGGCGGGGCTCGCATCCGGCGAGGTCGGCGTGGTGGTGGGCACCCATGCGCTGGCCGCCAAGGACGTGGCGTTCAAGGACCTCGGCCTCCTGATCATCGACGAGGAGCAGCGTTTTGGGGCCAGGCTCAAGGCGAAGCTGCACGCGCTGGCGCCCGAGGCGCACGTGCTGACCCTGACCGCCACGCCGATCCCGCGCACCCTGCAGGCGGCCATGGTCGGCATCCAGGACATCAGCGTCATCGCCACGCCGCCGGCGCGGCGGCGGCCCGTGCGAACCCTGCTGGCCCCCTATGACCCGGCCACGGTGAAGACGGCGTTGGAGCGCGAGAGGGGCCGGGGCGGCCAGAGCTTCGTCGTCGTCCCGCGCATCGAGGATATCGAGGCCGCCCGCGCCGAACTCGCCGACCTCGTGCCGGACCTGACCGTGCGGGTGGCGCACGGCGAACTGCCGCCGGACGAGGTGGACGAGGTGATGGTCGGCTTCGCCGACGGCGAGGGCGACGTGCTGCTCGCCACCAACATCATCGAGAGCGGGCTGGACGTGCCGCGCGCCAACACCATGGTGGTGACGCACCCCGACCTCTTCGGCCTCGCCCAGCTGCACCAGCTCCGCGGCCGGGTCGGGCGCGGGCGGGTGCAGGCCTCAGCCTACCTGCTGCACGACGCCGGCAAGCCGCTCTCCGACAGCGCGCGCGAGCGGCTGGAGACGCTGGTCGCCTTCGACCGGCTGGGCGCGGGGCTGGCGATCAGCGCCCGCGACCTGGACCTCCGCGGCGCCGGCGACCTCGTCGGCGAGGACCAGGCCGGACACCTGAAGCTGATCGGCGTCGGCCTCTATCAATGGCTGCTGGAGCGCGCGGTGCGGGAAGCCCGGGGCGAGCCGGTGGACGACCGGCCGGAACCGGAGCTGGCGCTCGGCCTCTCCGGCGAGCTGCCGGAGGCCTATGAGCCCGATCCGGAGGGGCGGCTCAACCTCTACGCCCGCCTGAGCCGGCTGGACTCGGCCAAGGCGGTCGCCGCCTTCGCCCACGAGTTGGAGGACCGCTTCGGGTCGCCGCCGCCAAAGGCCGAGGCGCTCCTCGCCGCCGCCCGGCTGGGACGGCTGGCCCACGAGCTCGGTGTGAGCAAGCTCGCCGCAGGGCCCAAGGGCGTGGCGCTCGACTTCGCCGACAGGGGTACGGCCGAGCGTCTGGCGGGCGCCGCCCCCGGCCTGAAGGCCCACGACGGCCGCCTGGTTTGGAGCCACCCGCTGGAAGGGGGCGACACCGGCGCGCTGGAGGCGCTGCTGGACACGTTGAAGGCGGCGTAGGCCGTCTATCACTGACGTCTGGGTAGCCGCCGCCGAGAGATGCTCCCCCGCTGGGGGAGCTGTCGGCGAAGCCGACTGAGGGGGCCCGCCGTCAGGCGCCGGCCCGGCCCCCTCACGTACATGCCGTGGACCCC
>CAXUCS010000092.1:6697-8129 GCA_964249365.1 uncultured Caulobacteraceae bacterium
TGTGGGAAAAGGAATGCTAGGGAACCCAGCCAGCCTGCAACAGTCGGGCGCCCCGCGGGGGGGGGGGGTGGTGGCCTTGGCGGCGGGGGCCCCCCCGCCGTCAGGCGGCGGCGCAGCCCCCTCCACTAGCTTCGCTGGTCCCCCTCCTCCAGAGGGGAGGATCATCGCAGCGCAGGCGATCCACCTAGACCGGCGGCAGCTTCGCCGCCCGCCCCTCGTCCAGGTAGCGGGCGCTCTTCGGCTTGAGCGCGCCGTCCAACTCGATCAGCAGCGGGTTGCCCGTGGGGATTTCCACGCCCACGATTTCGTCGTCGGCGACGCGGAAAAGGTGTTTGACGATCGCGCGCAGCGAATTGCCGTGGGCGGCCACCAGCAGCGTCTCGCTGGCCTTGAGCTTGGGCGCGATCTCGGCCTGCCAGTAGGGCAGCGTCCGCTCCAGCGTGGTCTTCAGGCTCTCGGTGTCGGGGATGGCGACGCCGGCGTAGCGGCGGTCCGCGGCGAAGTCGTAGGCGCCGCCGGGGGGGAGCGGCGGGGGCGGGATGTCGTAGGAGCGCCGCCAGACCCTCACCTGCTCCTCCCCGTGCCGCGCGGCGGTCTCGGCCTTGTCCAACCCCGTCAGCCCGCCGTAGTGGCGCTCGTTCAGCCGCCAGTCCTTCTCCACCGGGACGAACAGCTGCTCGGAATAGCGTAGCGCCATCTCGCAGGTGCGGATCGCGCGGGTGAGCACGGAGGTGTAGGCCCGGTCGAACTGCAGCCCTGCCGCCCCGATCAGCTCGCCCCCGCGGGTCGCCTCCGCCACGCCCTGATCGGTGAGGTCCACGTCCACCCAGCCGGTGAAGCGATTCTGGAGGTTCCAGGCGCTCTGGCCATGGCGCAGCAGGGCGAGGGTGGGCATCGGGCCTCCTTGATCGATGCGCTGTGGTGGAAGGGCGCGATGCTCGCGTCAAGCGAACGGTATCCAACCCTCCACCCTGCCGGTCATCCCGGCCGGAGCGAAGCGTAGAGCCAGGACCTAGCCGCTGCGCCACCAAGGTCCCGGATCGGCTACGCCGTCCGGGATGGGGGCTCCAGAGGGCTCAATAGGCCTGGGCCGGATTCCTCATCATCCAGAAGATGAACACCAGCCCCAGGCTGACGCACACGGGAACGACGGCCCAGATGAGCCCCGAGACCGCCAGGCCGCAGGCGGCGCCCCAGCCGATGCCGAGCACGATCTCGGCCAGCGAAGTCACCACCGAGCCGCCGCGGCGGCGGAAGTTGCTGCGCGACGCCGGCTTCTCGAACCACAGGTTGACGAGGCCGGACGAGACGGCCGAGGCGCTGACCCCCACCAGCGCCACCACCCCCGCCCAGGGCGCCAGCACCAGGAGGCCCACGATCGGCACGGCCATGATCGCCGCCAGCGGCAGGAGCGCGGCCAGGAGCTTGGCGC
>CAXUCS010000093.1:0-8106 GCA_964249365.1 uncultured Caulobacteraceae bacterium
ATCGAGTTCGATGAAGGCGGCGTCCTCCTCCACAGGGAGTTGGTGGGCACGGGCGACGGCCCCCGCGGTCTCCTGGCAACGCTCCAGCGGACTGGAGACCACGGCGGCCAGGGGTTCGCCCGCCAGGCGCTCCGCGGCGGCGGCGGCCTCCGCGCGACCGGCCTCGCCGAGCCGCACGCCCTCCATGCGGCCGCACAGGGTGTGGTCCAGCCGGTCGTGGCTGCCGTGTCGCACGAGGTGGAAGGTGGTGGTCACGGACGGGAGGCCTCAGGCCTCGCCCGCGATGAAGGTTTCCGTCCGCGCGCGGGCTTCCTCGTCGGTGAACTGCTCGGGAGGGGACTTCATGTACCAGGCCGACGGGCCGGTCAGGGCGCCGGCGATGCCGCGGTCCATCGCCAGCTTGGCGCAGCGCACCGCGTCGATCACCACGCCTGCGGAGTTGGGGCTGTCCCAGACCTCCAGCTTCAGCTCGCAGGAGAGCGGCACGCCGCCGAAGGTCGTGCCCTCCAGCCGGATGAAGGCCAGCTTGCGGTCGGTGAGCCAGGGGACGTAGTCCGACGGGCCCACGTGCACGTCGCGCGCCGGCAGGGGCTCGGCGAGCTGGCTGGTCACCGCCTGGGTCTTGGAGATCTTCTTCGACTCCAGCCGCTCGCGCTCCAGCATGTTCTGGAAGTCGGTGTTGCCGCCGACGTTGAGCTGGTAGGTGCGCTCCAGCTTCACGCCCCGCTCGCGGAACAGGTTGGCGAGCATACGGTGCACGATGGTGGCGCCGACCTGGCTCTTGATGTCGTCGCCCACGATCGGCAGCCCCGCCGCCTCGAACCGCGCCCGCCACTTCGGCTCCGAGGCGATGAAGACAGGCACGCAGTTCACGAAGGCGCAGCCGGCCTCCAGCGCCGCCTCCGCATAGAATTCCGTGGCGCGCTGGGAGCCCACGGGCAGGTAGGAGACCAGCACCTGCGTGCCCGAACGGCGGAGCGCCTCGGCGACGTCCACCGCGGGCACGTCGGACTCCGGCACCTGGTCGCGCACATACTTGCCGACGCCGTCCAGCGTCGGCCCGCGCTGCACCGCCACCCCCGTGGGTGGGGGCGAGGCGAAGGCGTGGGTGTTGTTTGGAGAGGCGAAGATGGCCTCGGCCACGTCCCGCCCGACCTTGGCTGAATTGACGTCGAAGGCGGAGGCGACCTCGATGTCGCTGACGCCGTACCCGCCCAGCACCTCGTGCATGAGCCCGGGCGCCGGGGCGTTGGTGGTCGGGGCGCCGTAGAAGCTTACGCCCTGTACGAGAGAGGAGGCGCAGTTGCCCACCCCCACGATGCCCAGGCGCAGCTTACGGCCGATCGGCGAAGTCCCGTCCATCCAAGATGCGCGCCTCACGCCCCTCCATCAGGGGCCGCAGCTTTGTAGCTTAGACCCGAACGGGGCGCGCAGGCCAAGCCCCTTTCGGTTGACAGGATGCAAAAGCTTCTTTTGACGGGGTTGACGCCAGCCGCATGTTCGTCGGAACTTAGAAGATGATCCGGGGTTCGACCCGGCAGGTCTTGTATCCACGAGGAGGAAGCCATGCCGGCCGTCGAGCAGGCCACCGATCGCGAGCCGATCCCCGCGGCAGGACGTTAGAAGGCGTGGGGGAAACGGTTCTCATCACCGGCGGCGCGGGCTTCATCGGTCGCCACCTCGCCCGGGCCCTGCTCGAACGGGGCTACAGGGTCAGGGTGCTGGACGCCCTGATCGAGCAGGTCCACGCCGGGCGGGGGCGCCCGGACGAGCTGCCGGCCGATGCGGAGCTGGTGATCGGCGACATCCGGGACGAGTCGATCCTGATCTCGGCGCTGAAGGGCTGCGACAGCGTCGTGCACCTCGCCGCGGAGGTCGGCGTCGGCCAGAGCATGTATGCGGTGGACCGCTACACGTCGGTCAACGACTACGGCACCGCCGTCCTGTTCCAGCAGCTGATCGACCACCCGGTCCGCAAGGTGGTCACCGCCTCCTCCATGAGCGTCTACGGCGAGGGGCTGTACCGCAACGCCGACGGACGCCTGTATGAGGAGGTGGTGCGCGGGCCTCGCGCCGCCGACGGGACCTGGGACCCCAAGGACGAGGAGGGTCGCCCGCTCACTCCCGTCAGGACGCCCGAGACTAAGCGGCTGGCGCTGGCCAGCGTCTATGCGCTCGGCAAATATGTGCAGGAGCGCATGACCCTGACGGTCGCGCCTGCCTACGGCATGGCGGGCACGGCGCTGCGGCTCTGGAACGCCTACGGGCCGGGGCAGGCGCTGTCGAACCCCTACACGGGCGTGCTGGCCATCTTCGCCTCGCGCATCGCCAACGGGCAAGGCCCCATGGTGTACGAGGACGGGCTGCAGCGGCGCGATTTCGTCCACGTCGCAGACGTCGCGCAGGCGCTGGTGCTGGCGCTGGAGAACCCTGCCGCCGACGGCGAGGTGTTCAACATCGGCTCGGGCGAGGACATGACGGTGAACGCGGTCGCGGGCGCGGTGGCCCGCGCCATGGGCCGCGAGGACCTCCAGCCCGCCCACGCCGACAAGATGCGCATCGGCGACATCCGCCACTGCATCCCCGACATCACCAAGGCCCAGGCACGGCTCGGCTACCAGCCGCGGCAGGACTTCGACGAGGGGCTGGTCGAGCTCGCCGAATGGGTCGCCCGCCAGGAGGCCACCGACAAGGTCGCCGAAGCCCGCCGCGAACTGGAAGTCCGGGGGCTGGTGGCGTGAGCGGCCAGGGGCCGGCGATCAACGCGGTGCGCCCGGTCCTGGTCACCGGCGGGGCGGGCTTCATCGGCTGCAACCTCGCCGACCGGCTGGCGCGCGAGGGCCACGACGTCGTGGTCTACGACGGCCTGGCCCGCGCGGGCGTGGAAGCCAACCTCGACTGGCTCAAGCGACGCCACCCCCGCCGCATCTCCGCCGTCGTGGCGGACGTGCGCGACGCATCCTCGCTCGACGCGGTGGCGCACGATGCGTCCGCCGTCTTCCACCTGGCCGCCCAGGTGGCGGTGACCACCAGCCTGGTGGAGCCGGTCGCCGACTTCGACGTCAACGTTCGCGCCACCCTGTCTCTGCTGGAGAGCGTGCGGGCGAGCGGGCGCCGCACGCCCCTGATCTTCGCCTCCACCAACAAGGTCTACGGCGACCTTGGCGACCTCTCGATGTCGCTGGAGGACGGCGCCTACGTTCCGCTCGACGAGCAGGTGCGCCGGTATGGCGTCTCGGAGGCGCGCCCGCTCGACTTCCACACCCCGTACGGCTGTTCCAAGGGCGCGGCGGACCAGTACGTGCTGGATTACGCCAGGAGCTTCGGCCTGCCGACGGCGGTGCTGCGCATGAGCTGCATCTACGGCCCGCGCCAGATGGGCACGGAGGACCAGGGCTGGGTCGCCCACTTCCTGATCCGCGCGCTGGAAGGCCTGCCGATCAGCATCTACGGCGACGGCCGACAGGTGCGCGACATCCTCCATGTGGACGACGCGGTCGGGGCCTACATGGCGGTCTGGCGCGATGTCGAACAGGTGGGTGGGCGCGCCTTCAACCTCGGCGGCGGCCCGGCCAACGCGGTCAGCCTGCGCCAGCTTCTGGCGCATGTGGAGACCCTGATCGGGCGCGAGGTCCAGCTGGAGTTCTCCGACTGGCGCGCGGGCGACCAGCGCTATTTCGTCGCCGACTCGCGCCGGGCCGCCGCCGAACTCGGACTGAAGCCGGCGAAAGCCTGGCGGCAGGGTGTGGCGGAACTGGCCGGCTGGCTGGCCGAGGCGCGCGGCCTGCCGCTTCGCGTCCCGGAGGCCGCCCAATGACCCGCAGCGGCGCCGCAGCCCTCGCACCCCCTACCCCTCGAGGGGGGAGGGGCAGGGATGGAGGTGCGGGCAGGACGCGGATCGGCGGGTGCGGGAGACGCCGCACTTGCGTGCGCCGCCTCGTTGGGGCTCTGCGCCGCCGACGGTGCGAGCACCCCCACCCTTCCCCCCTCGAGGGAAAGGGACGCCATCCGCGGACGCGCCGGCGATGAAGGTCGCCCTCCTCAACCCGCCCTGGAGCTTCGAGAACTCCACTTACTTCGGCTGTCGCGAGCCGCACCTGCCGCTGGAGCTCGGCTACGCCAAGGCGCTCCTCGAACGCGCCGGGCACGAGGCCGAGATCTTCGACGCGCACCTGAACCCCGCCACGGTCGCCGAACAGGCCGACGCCGTGGCGGCCTATGCGCCCGACATGACGGTGGTCGCCACAGCGCCGACCTACCTCTTCTGGCGCTGCACCCAGCCGGAGCTGCGCCTGCCGCGCGAAGTTCTGCTGGCGCTCCGCGGCCGCGGCGGCCTGACGGTGGCAGTCGGCCCGCACGGCTCCTCGACGCCCGGTCCGACGCTCCGAAAGCTCGGCTGCGACGTGGTGGTGCGCGGCGAGTGCGAGGAGATCGTGGCGGCGCTGGCGGCGAGGCCGGCGCTCGACAGCGTCCCGGCCATCGCTTATCCGCGCGATGGGGAGGTCGTGGTCACGGGAGGCCCCCACGCCAGCCGCTTCACCGACCTGCCCCCGCTCCGCTGGCCGGCGGAGTGGCTGCAGCGCCACCACCATCACCATCATAGATACGGCACCGAGAGCGTCGGCCCGGGCGCGGAGGTGGAGGCCTCGCGCGGCTGTCCCTACCACTGCTCCTTCTGCGCCAAGATCGATTTCCGGGACGCCTACCGCAAGCGCGACCTCGACCTCCTCCTCGCCGAGGTCGACGGGCTGACCGCTCAAGGCGTGCGCTACCTCTACTTCGTCGACGAGATCTTCCTGCCGAATCGGCCGCTGCTGGAAGCGCTGCAGGCCCTCCCCGTCGAGTTCGGCGTCCAGACCCGCATCGACCTCTGGAAGCCGGAGATGCTCGACCTCCTGGGCGCGGCGGGCTGCGTCTCCATCGAGGCGGGGGTGGAGAGCCTGACCTTCGAGGGCCGTGCGGCGCTGGACAAGATGTGCCGCGCCTCCACCGACGAGCTGGCCGACCGGCTGATCCGGGCGCGCAAGACCGTGCCCTTCGTCCAGGCCAACCTGATCGAGGCGTCCGGCGACGACGCCGCGCTGGTGGACGCCTGGCGCGAGAAGCTCATCGCCGCCGGCGTCTGGGCCAACGACCCCGTGCCGCTCTACCCCTACCCCTCCACGCCCGACTACCGGAAGCTCTGGGGCGAGCCGGACGACCAGGCCTGGGAACGCGCGCACGCCCACTACCTCCTCCAGTTCGACCGCTTCAGCGACATCCAGGCCGAGCGCCCCGCGCCGCTCGCGGAGCTGGAAGCCGTCTGCGCGTGAGCGGGAGCGCCCGCCACGTCCTGATGACCGCCGACGCGGTCGGCGGGGTGTGGACCTACGCCCTGACGCTCGGGCGGGGGCTGGCGCAGGCCGGCGTGCGGGTCACCCTCGCCGTCCCCGGTCCCGAGCCGGACGTCGCACAGCTCGCGGCCGCGACGGACGTCGGCCTCGCGGTCGAGCCGCTGGGAGGCGCGCTGGACTGGACGGCGGCGGACGAGGCGGAGGTCGCCGCGTCCGCCGTGACGCTTCACGCGCTCACCGCCCGGCTCCGCCCGGACCTCCTCCACCTCAACAGCCCCGCGCTGGCCGCCTTCGGGCCGTTCCCCACACCGGTCGTCGCCGCCTGCCACTCCTGCGTGAAGACCTGGTGGAGCGCGGTGAAGGCCGAGGCGCCGCTGCCGGACGACCTCGCCTGGCGCTCCGCCCTGGTGGAGCGGGGCTACGCGAACGCCCAGGCGCTGCTGGCGCCGAGCCAAGCCTTCGCCGAGGCGACGCGAGCGGCGTACAGCCTCAAGCGACGCCCCTACGTCGTCCTGAACGGCCGCACCCCGCTCCTCCCCCCTTTGAGGAGGGGGACCAGCGAAGCTGGCGGCGGCCCCCTCAGTCCGCCCCAGGGGGTGAGCACCTTCACCGCTGGGCGGTTGTGGGACGAGGGCAAGGACGTCGCCACCCTGGATCGCGCGGTCGGACGCGCCGACCTGGAGGCTGCAGCGGCAGGCCCGCTCGAAGGCCCCGGCGGCCAAGCGATCCGGCTGGACCACCTCACGGCGCTGGGCCGCCTGTCCGAAGCCCAGCTCGCCAGCCGTCTCTTAAGCCGCCCCATCTTCGTCTCCCCATCCCTCTACGAGCCCTTCGGCCTGGCGGTGCTGGAGGCGGCGGGGGCCGGCTGCCCGCTTGTCCTCAGCGATATCGAGACCTTTCGCGAGCTGTGGGACGGGGCGGCCCTGTTCTTCCCGCCCGGCGACGACGCCAGCCTGGCCACGCTCCTCGGCGAGCTCGCCGCCGACCCTGACCGGCGCGGATGGCTCGGCGAGGCGGCCCGGACCCGTGCAGCCCGATACACTGCCCAAGGCATGACCGACGCCACCTTGCGCCTCTACGCCACGCTCAGCCCCGCCTTCGGCCGGGTGGAGGCGGCGGCGTGAAGGTCGTCTACTTCACCCACTCGCTCCGCTCCTGCTGGAACCACGGCAACGCCCACTTCCTGCGCGGCGTTCTGCGCGAGCTGATCGCGCGCGGCCACGAGGTTTGCGCCTTCGAGCCGCAAGGCGCCTGGAGCCTCGCCAACCTCCTGGCGGACGCCGGAGAGGCCGGGCTGCAGGCCTACGAGGCCGCCTATCCGGAATTGACCTCCAAGGCCTACGCCCCCGGCGCCGACCCGCAGGCGCTGGTGGACGGGGCCGACCTCGTCCTCGTGCACGAGTGGAACGATCCCGCCCTGGTCGCAGGCCTGGGACAGCTCCGTAAAGAGGGCGCCCGCTTCACCCTCCTGTTCCACGACACCCACCACCGTGCGGTGAGCGAGCCGGACGCGGTGCGGGCCTTCGACCTCTCCGGCTACGACGGCGTGCTGGCTTTCGGCGAGGCGCTGAGCGCGGTCTACCGCGCCTGGGGCTGGGGCGCGCGCGTCTACACCTGGCACGAGGCCGCCGACACCCGCCTGTTCCGCCCGCCGGAGGTGGTGGAGGGCGAGCGGGAGGGCCTGGTCTGGATCGGCAACTGGGGCGACGGGGAGCGGAGCGCCGAGCTGGAAGGCTATCTCTTCCGCCCCGCCCGGGACGCCGGCCTGCCGCTCGATGTCTATGGCGTTCGCTATCCCGGCGCGGCGCTCGCCACGCTGGAGCGATACGGGGCGCTTTATCACGGCTGGACGCCCAACGCCGCCGCCCCGGCGCTCTTCGCCCGCCACCTCGCCACGGTCCACGTGCCCCGCCGCTTCTACCGCGAGGCGCTGCCGGGTATCCCCACCATCCGGGTGTTCGAGGCGCTTGCCTGCGGCATTCCCCTCCTCTCCGCACCCTGGAGCGACAGCGAGGGGCTGTTCCGGGACGGGCAGGACTTCCTCTTCGCCGCCGACGAGGCGGACATGCGGGCGACCCTTATCGCCGTGCGGGAGGACGCTGACCTGCGCGCCTCGCTGGTGCGCCACGGCCTCCAGACGATCCGCGCGCGCCACACCTGCGCCCACCGGGTGGACGAACTCATGGCCGTGCTCGCCCGGCTGGACGCCGCCCCGACGCGGGTGAGGCCGGCAGGGGCGGCCGCGTGAGGATCGCCTTCTACGGGTCGAGCCTCCTGTCGAGCTACTGGAACGGCGCGGCGACCTACTACAGGGGCCTGCTCCGCGACCTCGCCGGGCGCGGCCACGCCATCACCTTCTACGAGCCGGACGCCTTCGATCGGCAGAGCCACCGCGACATCGACCCTCCGCCCTGGTGCCGCTCCGTCGTCTACCCGGCGACGCCCGACGGCCTGGCGCAGGTGCTGGACGAGGCGCCCCGCGCGGACGTGGTGGTGAAGGCGAGCGGGGTCGGCGTCTACGATACCGAACTCCTGGAGGGCGTGCTCGCCCGCGCCGCGCCGTCCGCCCTGACGCTGTTCTGGGACGTCGACGCCGCCGCGACGCTGGACGAGATGCGCGCCGCCGGGTCCGGCCACCCGCTCCGCCGCGCGCTTCCGCGCCTCGACATGGTGCTGACCTACGGCGGCGGACGACCGGTGGTGGACGCCTACCGCGGCTTCGGCGCCAAGCTCTGCCGCCCGATCTACAACGCGTTGGACCCCGAGACCCACC
>CAXUCS010000094.1:0-8093 GCA_964249365.1 uncultured Caulobacteraceae bacterium
CGGAGGCCGCCGCGTAGAGGAGGAACAGCAGGAGCGGCCAGGCGCTGCGGGCAAGGCTCAAGGCCGCCCGGCGCCGTGCGAGCAGGACGGCCCCGGCCGGCAGGAGGGTGGCGTAGTGCAGGTCGCGGTAGAGCGGCTCGCCCGACACCGTCGGTGGAGCGGCCGGATCGATCCCGGAGAGGAGGCTTTGCAGGGGCGAGGTCATCCAGAGCACGAGAAGGCTCCAGCCCCACGTCTCCAGTCCGATGCCGCGCCGCCGTCCGGCGAGGGGCGCCGCGGCGCTGAGCGGCGGCCAGGGGCCTGAAGCGGCGCCTGCGGGACGGGTCGTCATCGGGTGAGCCGCAGAGTGAGCGACAGCTGGCCGTTCCCGTAGGAGCGCCTCAGGGCGTCGGTGGAATGGTCGTCGTCGAAGCCGTAGTTCAGCTCCCAGGCGACCAGCCGGTTCATCGCATAGGTCGCGCCGAGGCGGGCTCCGAACGAGCTGTCGACCCGGTTGGAATAGGCGTCGCGGACCAGGTAGCTCCGGTAGCGCACCTGGCCGCCCTGGAGCCCGGCGGAGAGGACAAGGTTGCGGAGGAGCTCGTGGTCCACCCGGATCGAGCCGTCCAGGTCGACGCCGCCGGGCGAGCCGGCGACGCTGGCCGGGGCGGCGTTGCGCTCGCCCGCAAGGCTCACGGTGGTCAGCTCGGTCGGGAAGTACTGCAGGTTGGCGCCGAAGGCGAAGCCGGAGTCGGCCGGCGTCGCGGGCGTGCTGTAAGCCTGACGGAGATAGCCGGCCGAGATCTCGCCTCGCGCCAGGTGGGAGAGGTCGAAGTTCACGCCCCCGTTCAGCTCGAACCCGTCCGCATCCTGCGCCAGGCCGGCGTAAAGGGGGCGGTAGGAGCGATCGTAGAGCGCGCCTGCGAACAGGGCCGCCGCCGGGGAAAGGGCGTAGCTCACCCGCCCGCGACCGCTGAGGTAGGTTCCGTCGCGACCGGAGAAGTCATAGGTTCCACCGCCGGGCGCGCCGACCGAACCGTAGTCCTCGTTTCGAGCCGCGAAGGCGCCCTGCAGCTGCAGCTGCGGCAGCGTCCGGGTCGCCGTGACCTGGACGTCCTGGCGATCGAACATCTCCGGCCCAAGGCTGTCGACGGGCACATCCGGGTCGGCCTGCGACAGGACGAGGTGCTGGTCCGAAACACGCAGGGTCACGCCGCCGTCGCCCGCAAGGTCGAGCCGTCCGGTGCCGGCGAGGCCATACTCGGTGGCGTCATCCTCGCTGGAGCGGAGGTACTGCGTGCGGGTGAGGGAGGCGCTCAGGCCCAGGCTGTCGCGGCCCCAGTCGGAGTCGAGCTGAAGGGAAGGACTGATGCGGACGGAGACATCCGGCCGGGCGCCGGTCTGGGCGTCCTTCTCGTTGCTCTCGTAGACGCCGGTCAGGGCGAGCGCAGGCTGCAGGGTGAAGCCGCCGAGGTCGAGGTCGACCGGCGCCCAGTCGGGATGTGGCCGCTCCCGCACCGCGACATTGTAGCCGCGACTGTATTCGGGTGCCTGGGTGACGCCCCCGAGCAGCTGACCCCGCGCCCCGGCCGCCGCGAGCATCAGGGCGCCGGCGAGGACCAGGACGCGCGCTACGGACGATGCCATGTCTCCCGGTGGGTTGGACGCGCGTCGACCCGACGGCGGTGCGCAAGGCCGCCCCCGATCACGACAGGCGGCGGCTTTAGAAGAAGCGTTCCCTGATCAGGATGGTGTCGCCGGGATCGACAGGGGTGCTGAGCGTCAGGCGGGTGGCCGAGCCCTTGTCGGCGCCGGCGTGACGGATGAGCACGAGGCGGGTGTTGGCGCGGTAGCTGAAGCCGCCGGCGGTCGCCACGGCGTTCATGACCGTCAGCCCGGTGATGAAGGGGTATTCGCCGGGCTTCTGCACCTCGCCCAGGATGTAGAAGGGCCGGTAGGCCTCCACCTCGGCGGAGACGCGGGGGTCCTTGAGGTAGCCGTCGGCGAGCCGGCTGCGGAGCCTGTCGGCGAAGGCGTCCACGCTCAGACCTGCAGCCGGGACGGCTCCGACCAGGGGGAAGGCGACCTTGCCGTCGTCCGCCACGACGAAGTCGCCCGAAAGTCTGGTCTCGCCGAAGATGATCACGCGCAGCTTGTCGCCGGTGTCGAGCCGATAGGAGGCGGAGCGCGGGCCGGGCGCTTCGACCACGCCCGGAGCCTCAAGCGGCGACGCGCCGAGAGCGCCGGCGGCCGCAGCCAGCATCGCGAGCACGGCGGCGAGGCCGCTCAGGCTTGGCGGCGCGAACACGTCAGCAGGACCCGCGCCGCTGAAGGATGACCGGCAGGGTGCGGAACAGGATGGCGAGGTCCGTGCGGGTGGAGCGGGTGCGCGCGTACAGCGTGTCGAGCTCCACGCGCCGGCCGTAGCTGAGGTCGCTGCGGCCGCTGGCCTGCCACAGGCCGGTCAGGCTGGGGCGGCAGCTGCAGTAGTGGCGAAAGCGCGATCCATAGCGCGGCGCCAGGAACACCAGGAGGAAAAGCGAGGCGAAGAGGTCGAAGGCGCGCTGGCCGGGCCGCGCCCGCTCCGCCCGGCCTGTAGAGGCGACGGCGACCCGACAGGGAGCGAAGGCGGCGTCCATCTGCATTGCCAGCGCCCCCACACCGCCCTGCGATCACGCTCAACTTGGTATAGGATTTCACCCGTAGCAACCGGAAAGCGCGCCCGTGCAAGGGGGTGCGGCGTCTCGGCGTCGACGAAACGCTGAGGCTTGGGCGCCGCCGCCGTTTGTTCGTATGAAGGCGCATGCGGGGCCGCGCCTGATGATCATGGTCACCGGTGCGGCCGGCTTCATCGGAGCGGCCGTCTGCGAGCGCCTGCTCGGGCGAGGCGAGACGGTCCTGGGCGTCGACGCCTTCACCGCCCAGGACGTCGCGCTCAAGGACGCGCGGGCCGCGCGGCTAGAAGAACGCACCGGCTTTCGAATGGCGCGGCTGGACGTCGCCGACGCCCCTGCGCTTCTCCGGCTGGTCGAGCAGAGCGGAGCGGACGCAATCGTCCACCTCGCCGCCCAGGCGGGCGTGCGCTACTCCCTGGAGAACCCCTTCGCCTATGAGCGGGCCAACGTGGCCGGCCACCTCTCCGTCCTGGAGGCGTGTCGCAACACACCCGGCGTCAGGCACTTGGTCTACGCCTCCTCTTCGTCGGTCTACGGCGAGCGGGCGGCGGACCAGGGCTTTCGCGAGGACGACCCGGTGGACGAGCCGGTCTCCCTATATGCCGCGACCAAGCGCTCGGGCGAGCTGATGAGCGCGAGCTATTCGCGCCTGTTCGGCCTGGCCCAGACGGGCCTGCGCTTCTTCACAGTCTACGGGCCATGGGGGCGGCCGGACATGGCGGTCTTCCTCTTCACCCGCGCCATCCTGGCGGGCGAACCGATCCCGGTCTTCAACGGCGGCCGCATGATGCGGGACTTCACCTACATCGACGACATCGTGGACGGGATCACCGGCGTACTGGACCGCCCCGCCGCAGCCGGCGAGGCCCGCATCTTCAACATCGGCGACAACCGGCCCGTGCCGCTGATGGACATGATCGGGGCGCTGGAGCGCGCCATCGGACGCAAGGCGGAGCTGTCGATGCGTCCCATGCAGCCCGGCGACGTGCCGGTGACGTTCGCCGACGTCTCGCGGCTGCACGACCTTTGCGGCTACCGGCCCAAGGTGATGCTGGAAGAGGGCGTGGAGCGGTTCGTGCGCTGGTACCGGGACCACTACGGCGTCTGAATACGGCCTCCTGGAAGGTCAGCCCACCTCATGGGAGAGGACGAAGTCGCGCACGCGCGGATAGATCTCCTCGCGGAAGCGGCGGCCGTTGAACACGCCGTAGTGGCCGACCGCCGGCTGGACGTAGAGCGTCTTCTTCTCCTCCGGCAGCTCGGAGCAGAGCGCATGGGCCGCCTGGGTCTGGCCGACGCCGGAGATGTCGTCCTTCTCGCCCTCCACCGTCATGAGCGCGATGTCGGTGATCGCCTCCAGCCGGACCGGCCGGTCATGGTGGACCAGGAGCCCGCGCGGAAGGGCGTGGCTCTGGAACACGAGGTCGATGGTCTGGAGGTAGAACTCTTCGGTGAGGTCCATCACCGACAGGTACTCGTCGTAAAACTCCAGGTGCTTGGCCGCATCGTCGCCGGCCCCCTTCGTCAGGTCCTCGTAATACTGCTGGTGGGCGTCCCTATGGCGCTCGGCATTCATGCTGATGAAGGCCGACAGCTGCACCATGCCCGGATAGACCCGCCTCAGCGCTCCCGGATAGGGGGGCGGCACCGTGTAGATCAGGTTGGACTTGAACCAGGCGAAGGGCCGCTCCTCCGCCAGGATCGTCGGCCCCGTGGGCGCCAGCCGCGCATCGATGGGCGAGCCCATGAAGGTCATGGAGGCCGGACGGCAGGGATCGCCCTCCTCCGCCATCACCGCACAGGCGGCCAGCACAGGCGGCCCCGGCTGGCACACGGCCAGCACGTGTGCACGAGGCCCGAGCGCCTGCAGCATGGAACGGACGTGGTCCATGTAGTCGTGGAAGTCGAATCGCCCCTCCAGCACAGGCACTTCGCGGGCGTTCACCCAGTCGGTGACGTAGACCTCGTGGTCCTGCAGGAAGGTCTCCACCGTGCCGCGCAGAAGCGTGGCGTAGTGGCCCGACATGGGCGCCACGATCAGGATGGCGGGCTCCAGGTTGTGGCGGCCGGCCCGGCGCAGGTCGGAACGGTCGCGGGAGAAGTGGAGCATCCGGCACCAGGGGGAAGACCAGGCGACCTCCTCCTGCACGCGGACCTCCACCCCGCCGATCTCCACGCGGTCTATGCGCCAGTCGGGCTTGCCGTAGCGCCGGGTCAGGTTGGCGAAGAGGTCGGCGGCGGCGTAGAGCGAGCGGCCCCAGGCGGTGTCGGCCGCCGGGTTGAGCGGCGAGTGCCAGAAGTCGCGCGTGGCGCGCAGAGCGTACCGCCAGGGCGTCACCGCACCGTACGCCATCTCGCTCAGACCATAGAGCATCATCCGCTCCTCGTGCTTGCCGCTTCCGTTAACCGCGACAACTTAACGAGGATGCATATGGGCGGACGCCCGATGAAAAGCTAATCGCGCGGGGGTCAGGCCGCCATGGCCGCGCGGAGGTCGCGGGCGAGCGCGGGCGGCCCGCCCGTCTCGTCCAGCGGCTTCACGAATCGTCCCTGCGGATCCATCAGATAGATCGCCGCACTGTGCTGGACCGCGTAGTCCGGCCCACTCCCTTCCCTGGCGTAGAAGGCGTGATAGGCGTCCGCCACGACCTTCACCTGCGCCGGCGTGCCGGTCAGCCCGGTGAGGCCGCCGGATGGATAGCCCTGGCTCCCAGCGTAGAGCTTCATCTCCGCGGGCGTGTCGCGGGCCGGGTCCACGGAGATGAACACCACCTGGAAACGCGCACGCTCTGCGCCGAGCGCCTGGCCCGCGGCGTTCAGCGCCTGGAGCGTCGCCGGGCAGGTGTCGGGGCAGTGGGTGTAGCCGAAGAAGACCGCGCTCCACTTGCCGAGCAGCACCCGCTGGTCGACCGGGGCGCCGTTCTCGTCGACAAGGTGGAAGGGTCCGCCGATCGCCGCCTCGCCGCTCGACACTACGCCGGGCGAGGGCGGACGGATCGCCAGGACGACCGCGCCGGCGGCGGCCAGCCCGATCAGGCCCAGGATCGCCGCCCGGGCGAAGCGCCGCCCGGAACGGCCGGATCGGGTCAACGCTTCCCCACTCGGTCGCGGCGTGTCTGCGCGGCGGCCGCGGGAGGGGGAGCCATTCCCCGTCTGTTCGGACATGATGGGCGCGATGACCTCGCTGCAAGACGTCCCCGCCCGCCGCCGCCCCGATAGGCGCGGGCTCGCCTTCTGGCAAGCGCCGCCCCGACCGGAGATCGGCGGCGCGGGCGACGGTCGGCTGTGGGACTGGGCCCAGGCGCGAAGGGGACTTCGCCTGCGGACCCTGGTGCTGCTGCGCTGGGCGGCGATCGGCGGCCAGCTCGCCACCGTGCTCTGGGTAGCCTACGGGCTGCACTTCCCCGTGCCCGTGGCCTGGTGCTTCCTGGTGATCGCCGCGGCGGCCTGGCTGAACCTTTCGGTCACCCTGTCCTGGCCGGGTGTGCGACTGGCCGGAGAGCGCGAGGCGGCGCTGCAGCTCGCCTTCGACATCGTGGAGCTGGCGCTGCTGCTGGCGCTGACTGGCGGGCTGAACAACCCGTTCGTGCTCCTGATGGTCGCACCGGTGACGGTGGCCGCCGCCACCCTGCCGCTGCGCTTTCCTCTCGCGCTCGGCTTCCTGGCGCTCCTCGCCGTCGTGGTGTTGGGCTTCTGGTCGGCCCCCCTGCCCTGGACGACGGGGGAGAGCTTCGAACTGCCTCGCATCTACATGGTGGGCGTGGGCGTGGCGGTGGCGTCCGGCATCGTCTTCACCGCCGCCTACGCCTGGCAGGCCGCCGCGGAGGCGCAGCGGATGGAGCTGGCGCTGGCCGCCACCCAGGCCGTCCTGGCGCGTGAGCAGCGGCTTTCGGCGCTGGGCGGGCTGGCGGCGGCGGCGGCCCACGAACTCGGCACCCCGCTCGCCACCATCCAGGTGGTCACCAAGGAGATGGTGCGGTCGCTGGAGCCCGGCCCGCTGCTGGACGACGTGGAGCTCCTGATCAGCCAGGCCGAGCGCTGCCGCGCCATCCTGAAGAAGCTGAGCCAGGAACCGGACACCTCCGACATCCACCACGCCCGGATGAGCCTGTCCCAGCTTCTGGACGAGATCAGCGAACCCTATGAGGACGAGGTGGTGATGATCGATCGCCAGGTCTCCTGCGCACCGGGCGCGGCCATCCTGGAGGTCCGCCGCCTGCCGGAGGTGATGCACGGGTTGTCCGCCTTCGTGGAGAACGCCACCGATTTCGCGCAGTCGATGGTGGAGCTCACGGCCTATTACGACGCCGAGGGCCTGCAGATCGACGTGCATGACGACGGCCCGGGCTTCCCGGCGGAGGTGCTGGGCCGGCTCGGACAGCCCTATGTCACCACCCGCAGCCACGGGGAGAACTCCCGATCCGCCCACCAGGGCATGGGACTCGGCTTCTTCATCGCCAAGACGCTGCTGGAGCGTACGGGCGCCACGGTGGAGTTCAGGAACGCCAAGCGGGGCGGCGCGGTAATCTCCTCACGTTGGCCGAGGAGCCGCATTGAGGCGCCCGAACCGCTTTGACTTTTCGGTCTTTTGTTGCCTCCGCCACGCCTGCGACATATTGACGACGCAGACGTGAACCGCCGCCGTTCCGGCAGGAGCCCTGGATGACCGACATCTCCGCCTCGATCGCGGCCCTGCCCGAGAAGTCGGTCCTGGTGATGGACGACGACGCGCCGCTGCGCACTCGCCTCGGTCGCGCGCTGGAGAGTCGCGGTTTCGAAGTGGTGCAGGCCGGTACGGTTTCGGAGGCCATAAGCGTGGTGAAGGACCGGTGCCCCGCCTTCGCCGTGCTGGACATGCGGCTGGAGGACGGCAACGGGCTTCAGGTCGTGGAGACCATCCAAACGGTCAGGCCGGAGGCTCGCGTGGTCATGCTGACCGGCTACGGCAACATCGCCACCGCCGTGGCGGCGGTGAAGGCCGGCGCGGTGGACTACCTCCCCAAGCCTGCGGACGCGGACGACGTGGCTCGGGCGTTGCTGGCCGCGCGCGAGGGCGCCTCCCCGGCGCCCCCGGACAACCCCATGTCGGCCGATCGGGTGCGCTGGGAGCACATCCAGCGGGTCTACGAGCTCTGCGGCCACAACATCAGCGAGACGGCGCGGCGGCTGAACATGCACCGCCGCACCCTGCAGCGCATCCTCGCCAAGCGCGCGCCGCGCTAGCGGGCCAGGGCGGCCCGGGCGGCCGACACCGCCCTGCGCAGCGTCTCCACGTCATACGGCGTCGCCTTGCCCGAGCCCCAGACGGGACCGGGCCAGGCCGGATCGTCCTGGCGGCGGCCGACCACGTGCAGATGGAGCTGGGCGACGATGTTGCCGAACTGACCGTGGTTGAGCTTCGATATTGGGCGGCCCAGCGCCTCGCCGACCGCGCGCGTG
>CAXUCS010000095.1:0-8078 GCA_964249365.1 uncultured Caulobacteraceae bacterium
GTCTTGCGATAGAGTTCCAGCGTCGCACCTGCCGCCGCGCGGCCGCAGGCGTCGACTCCGACCGGGTCGCACCCCGGCTCGGCTAGGAGCCAAAAGCTGTCGCCGCCGATGCCGTTCATGTGCGGATAGACCACCGCCAGGGTCGCGGCGATCGCCACGGCCGCCTCGGCCGCCGCGCCGCCCTCCTCCAGCACCTGCAGCCCGGCCTCGCTGGCCAGCCAGTGGGGGGACGTTACAGCGCCACCCCGGCCGCGTGCGGTCTTCAGCATCTGGTCGGTCGTCCTGGGTTGCGGGTCCGGGGCTGCGGCCGTGCGCGCCCGGCCAAGGGCCGCCGGTGTCTGGCTAGTCGCGGCTTGATGCTGCAGTTGGCCGGGCCGGTGGGCGGGCTCTTGTCAAGGCAGGTCGCCCGGCGCCGTGTAGACCCCACCAGAGAGGTTGAGGGGCCACGCAGCCCTCCGGCGGCGGGGAGCGTCGATCCGGGCTGCAGCGTCCTCGCCGGACGCCGCCAGAGGTCCGCGCCGGTAGAGCGGCAGGAGCGCGAACAGCAGCGAACTCAGCAGGATGTTCACGCCCATTGCGATCAGGGCGTTCCTGTACTGGCCCGTGGCGTCGAAGACGACATCCATCAGTAGGGGGGCCAGCCCGGAAACCAAGAGGGTGATACCGTATATGGCGCCGTAGATTGAGCTGTAATGCCGGACGCCGAAGTAGCGGGGAATGGCGTAGGGCAAAAGGGCGTACTCCGTACCCGTCCCCATCCCCAGGAGAAGTCCGCCGGCAATGAGCGTGGTGGATCCCGTGGCGCCGCTCAGCACGAAAAGGCCGAGGAGCGAGATCGCCAGGAAGACGCCGGCAAGCTTGGGGCTCCGGGTCCGGTCTAGCAGCCAGCCCATGATGACCTGCCAGGACGCGTTGCAGAGCGCCATCGCGCTGAACACGCCGGCTGCGAGCGGCAGCGGCATGCGCCGGTCGGTGAGGATGGGGATTATGTGGGTCACCGTCGCGGTGAGCGAACCGGCCCCGGCGGCGATCCCGGTGAGCAGCAGCCAGAAGGTCCTGGTGCGGACGGCCTGCGCGAGGGTCATGCCGTTCAGGGCGGCCGAGGCGTCCGGGCTAGCTCCCGTCGCCGCTTCCCGCCGGGGCAACAGCATCAGGGCCGGAAAGCCCACGAAGAGAATGACGGCCGCGATGCCCAGGTAGGCGAAGCGCCAGCCGTACAAGCTCATCAGCAGCGCCACGAAGGCCGGCATGATCGAGGCGCTGACGTTGATCCCGAAGGCGCCCGTGATGGCGAAGAAGAAGCCGCGGTACCGGTCGAACCAGATCGAGATCGGCTTGCTCAGCAGCACCACGCTGGAGAGGGTGGAGCACACCCCCACCAGGAAGTAGAGGCCGTACACGGTCGCTCGGGACGAGTTGGTGAGACAGAGGGCGGCGACCGACAGGGCGAGCAGGACGTTGCCGACCAGAACCACCGGCCTCACGCCGAAGCGGTCCGCCAGGCGGCCCGCGGCGGGGTGGCCCACTACGCCGACCACCGCCATGATGAGCAGGATCATCGAGAAGTCCGCCCGCGGCCAGCCGAGCGCCTTGCTGACGGGCGCGAGGAACACTCCGTAGGTGGCGTTGATCATCGGAACGGAGCTGACGCCGTTGCCGAGGGTGCACGCCACGACGACCGAAGCCGCCGCCCAGCTGAATCCTTTCGGCCGTTTCATGCCGTGGCTTTCTCGATCGAGCGGCCAGCGTCACACGCGGGCGATCGATCCTGGAGAAGTTTTATGGCATCGCACTGGACGCCATTTGCGGCTTCATCCCCAGGCCGCCGCGTTCGTAGATCGCAGGCCGAACGGCGGCTTGCAGGGGTCCGCTGAGCCGTCGCGAGCCGCACAGGGAAGTCCATGAGGCCGCCCAGAGTCCTGCCGCAGGGCAGCTATGTCCTCTCGAACGGCTCCCTTCCCGGCGCCCTGACAGGCTTGGACGCCGGGGGCCGCGACGCGCTGCGATGCGACGTGTGGGTCCGGGACGGCCTCATCGCCGGCGTGGCGGCCGCCGGAAGCGGGCCGTCGGAAGCGCCGCGGATCGAGCTGGAGGGCGCGATGCTGTGGCCCTGCTTCGCCGACCTGCATACCCACATCGACAAGGGGCATATCTGGCGCAGGGCGCCGCGCGGCGACGGGTCCTTCCTCGGCGCCCTCCAGGCGATCCAGAGCGATCGCGCCCACTGGACCTCGGGCGAGGTCGCCCAGCGGATGGACTTCGCCCTGCGTTGCGCCTTCGCGCACGGGACCAGCGCGCTACGCACCCACATCGACTCCCACGTGCCGGACGCGCGGAGGAGCTGGGAAGCCTTCTGTGATGCGCGCGACCGATGGCGGGACGGGATCGCGCTGCAGGCGGTCTCGATCGTCGCGGCGGATGCTCTGATCGACTTCGACGTCGCGACGGGCATCGCCGATCTGGTGGCGGAGTTCGGCGGCGTCCTGGGCGTCTCCACCCGCTGGATCCCGGAGCTGGAGATCGTCCTGCAGCAGGCCTTCGACCTCGCCGAGGCGCGCGGCCTGGCGCTGGACTTCCACGTCGACGAGACCGGCGATCCCCGGTCGGCGGCGCTGGCGATGATCGCGCGCCTGGCGATCGAGCGGCGCTTTCCGCTGCCGATCGTGGCGGGTCACTGCTGCAGCCTGTCGCTACAGTCCGAGGCGGAGGCGGACCGGACGCTGGACCTCGTTGCGGAGGCGGGCCTGACGGTGGTCAGCCTGCCGCTCCTCAACATCCAGCGCCAGGACCGGCAGGTCGGCCGTACGCCGCGCTGGCGGGGCGTCACCCTGGTCCACGAGATGAAGGCGCGGGGGATCAGGGTCGCGCTCGGAAGCGACAACGTCCGCGATCCCCTCCACGGCTATGGCGACTACGACCTCTTGGAGGTGTACCGGGAGGCGACCCGGATCTGCCACCTGGACGCTCCCGTCGGCGACTGGCCCGCCGCGGTGACCACCGCGCCCGCCGCCGCCATGGGGCTGGCGGATCGCACCCTGCGTCCCGGAGCGCCCGCCGACTTCATCCTGTTCGCGGCCCGCGACTTCAGCGAACTGCTGGCGCGTCCGCAATCCGACCGGCTCGTGGTCAGGCAGGGCGTCGCCTCCGACGCCGTCCCGCCGGACTTCGCCGAGCTGGACGCCGTCCTCGGGGACCTGCGGGAGCCCGCTCAGGCGGTCCCGTAGGTCTGGGCGATCTTGCGGTTCAGGTGTTCAGACGCCAGCACCGGCTCGTGGATGGGCGGCCGACCGGGTGTGCGGCAGGTCGGCAGGCATTCGATCCTCGAGTCGAGGCTCGGACCGGTGAAGAACACCAGCGACAGGCGACGCGTGGGACCGTCGTGGGCCCGCGGCGGGTTGACGACGCGGTGGACGTTGGAGAGCCAGCGGTCGTTGGTCCAACGCTGGATCAGGTCGCCGGTGTTGATCACCAGCGTCCCGGGCCGGGCGGGAACGTCGATCCACTCGCCGGAAGGGGCCTGGACCTGGAGGCCGCCGGGCGCATCGTCCTGGCGCAAGATGGTGAAACCGGCAAAATCCGTGTGGGCCGCGTTGCGCAGCTGGCCGGGCTCCGGCTCCACCGCCTGCTCGGGGTAGTAGGCGAAGCGCAGCTTGTGGACCATCGGCGAGTAGAACGGCTGGAAGTGGTCCTCCGGCAGATCGAGGGCCAGGGCGCTGAGGCGCATCAGGCGCAGGCCGAGGTCATAGGCGTGTGCGGCGTAATCGACGACCAGGTCGCGAAAGCCGGGCGGCTCGTCCGGCCACAGGTTCTGATCGGCCTCCGTCCCGGCCGCGGCGACCGGGGCGACGAAGGTGAGCGACTCCGACACGTCGGGAGCCGCGACGCCCTCGTGCGTCTTGCCGACCGCTTCCCCGAACAGCTGGACGTAACCGACCGGCCCGCCGCTGGACTCCCTGGCGGTCCAGACCCGCTTGCGCTCGATGGGAAGCGCGAAGAAGGCGCTGGCGGCGGCGTGGACGCCTGAGGTCAGCGCATCGGGGATGGCGTGCCCGCTGATGGTCACGAAGCCCAGGCGATCCAGGGCGTCGCGCCATTGCTCGACCACCGCGGCGCGCGCCCGGGGGTCGTCGGACGAGAAGCCGGCTATGTCGATCAGCGGGATTTCCATGCCTGTTCCTTGGTGCGCCAGCGGTCTTTGGCGCCTGCCGAATGGCCAGTTTCAACGATCCCACGGCGCCGATCCAGCAGCAGATTGCGCACCCAGCCCTCTCAATTATGCACTCGCGTGCGCTCGCATCCGAGCATCGAAGAACGGCTATTCCGATGCGGATTCTTCATTCCAGGCTGCTGAGGTACCTGGACGAGGTCGCGCGGACAGGCTCGATCCGCAAAGCCTCCGACCGGCTCAACATCGCCTCGTCGTCCATCAACCGCCAGATCCTGGCGCTGGAGGCGGAGATCGGCAGCCCGATCTTCGAGCGGCTGCACCGGCGCCTGCAATTGACGCCGGCTGGCGAGATCCTGATCGCGCATGTCCGGCGCACGCTCAAGGACATGGACCGCGCCGAAACCCAGATCGAGGAGCTGAGGGGCTTTCGGCGCGGCGAGGTCTCCGTGGCGCTGGTCGGAGGTTTGGCCTCGTCCTTCCTCAGCCGCATCGGCGCGAACTTCCGAGCGCAGCACCCGAGGGTGAAGCTCCTCTTCCGGCGGCTCGACGGCGACAAGACCGCCGACGCCGTCATCAACGGCGAATGCGACCTGGCGCTGTCGTTCTGGCTGCCGGACGACCCCAACCTGCGCGTGATCAGCTCGACGGACTGCCATTTCGGCGCCGTGGTCTCGGCCGATCATCCCCTCGCCAAGCGGTCCGCAATCCGGATGAGCGACTGTGTCGGCTTCCCGATGGTCCTTCCCGACAGCACCATGGTCGTTCGGCAGAAGCTCGACAGCGTCTTCCAGCGCATGGGGATCAAGGCGGCGCCCATGATGGAGAGCAACTCCATCGAGATGATCCGAGGCTTCGTCGCCTCGGGCCAGGGGCTGTCGTTCCTCAACCAGATCAACGTCCAGGACGAGCGGCTGCAGGGCACGATCCGTTTCCTGCCGATCATCGACCGCTGCCCGCCGGTGACGCTGAAGATTGCGCGGCGGGCGGCGGGCCAACCGCAGCTGATACCGGGCCTCCTGGCGGAAGCGATCCGGGCCGGGCTGGAGGAGCTGGAGCCTGGCGCGCCGACCGCCACGCTTCAGTGAAAGTCGGCCATCATCGAGACGTGCGCGGAGACCACCCGCCACTGGCCGCCCTCCTTGATCCAGGCCTGGGTCTGGCGGCCGATGCGGCTTGAGCCTTCGCGCTGGAACTCGACATGGGCGGTCGCGAAATCGCCGCCGTAGCAGGAAAGCGAGCGCCTGGTGATCCTGCGCTGAGGCGAGCCGCCGGGCCGCTCCGCGCGGAACCGCTGGATCTCCTCGTAGCCGTAGAGGTTCTCGCCGACCCCGTAACGCACGGTGGAGGGAGACTCGCGGAACAGCCTGTCCAAAGTCTCGACGTCGTTGGCCATCAAGGCTCGCTCATAGCGTTCGAAGGCCTCGCTAAACTCCGCCAGGACGGCCGGTTCATCAACGGTCATGCGCACGCCTGCTCCAAGGGCTTGGCGGACGCCGCCCCGGCCTCTTCCAGCTCACGCGCCACGGCGAACAGGAGGGGTTCGGACCATGGCCTGCCGATCAGCTGCACGCCGTGCGGCAGGGCGCCGGGCGCATGCACCGGCAGGACGATCACCGGCAGGCCTATGAAGCTGATGGGCTGGGTGTAGAGGCCGAGGTTCGGCCGCACGGCGAAGGGACGCCCGTCGACCTCGATCGTGGCCTGGCCGATGCGCGGCGCCGAGCAGGGCGTCGACGGCGCGATCAGGACGTCGAAGTCCTCGAACACCCTGGCGACCTCGCTCCTGAACCGGCTCCGGAAGCGTTGGGCCTGCAGGTACAGGGCGCTAGGCAGCAGCGCGCCCGCGATCAGCCTGTCGCGTGTGGCCGGATCGAAGTCCTGCGGGCGCGACCGGAGGTCTTCTAGGTGGAGCTCGCCCGCCTCGCAGGCGGTGATGCAGAAGGCGGCCGACCGGGCCCGCTCGGCGTCCGCCAGCTCCACCCGCCGCACGTCCGGGAAGGCCGCCGCGACCTGGTCCACCGCCGCCAGGGCCTCCGGCGTCGCGGATGCGCGGAACCATCCGTCCAGCACGCCGACCCGCAGGGGCCGCTCGGCGGGCGCGCCCTCCAAGGTTACGGGGGGCGCATCCAGCATGCAGCCATAGACCGTCTCCAGATCTTGCACGGACCTCGCGAAAGGCCCGACGTGGTCCAGGCTGGCCACGAAGGGCGTGACGCCGTCGCGCGGCAGCCGCCCGAACGTCGGCTTCAGGCCGAAGACCCCGCACAGCGCGGCCGGCACGCGGATGGAGCCGTTGGTGTCCGAGCCGAGCGTGAAGGGGACAAGGCCCGCGGCGACGGCCGCCGCCGACCCGCCCGAGGAGCCGCCGGCGATCCTGGAGGGATCGTGCGGATTGCGGGTCGGACCGTAGTGGGCGTTCTCGGTGCTGAAGCCGTAGGCGAACTCGTCCATGTTCAGCGTCCCGACCAGGACGGCGCCTGCGGCCCGGAGGCGCTGGACTACGAGTGCATCCCGTTCGGCGGGCGCGGCGTCGAGCAGGATCTTCGAGCCGGCGTGGGTCACGCGTCCCTGCACGTCGAAGAGGTCCTTGACCGCGAAAGGCGTTCCGGCGAGGGGCCCCACGCGCCTGCCGGCCCTCACCTCCGCATCGATCCGGCGGGCGTCTGCGCGCGCCGCCTCGGACCTCACCGAAGTGAAGGCGTTCAGCCCTGCGTTACGCTTCTCGATGTCCGCCAGGACATCGTCCACGATCGACAGGGCGGTGCGCGCACCGGTCCGTACGCCGCTGGCGATCTCGTCCAGGCCCCACCCGGACGTCATGGCCGGAACACGAAGGCCGGCTCGATCTCCGGCGCCAGATGCAGGTCGCAGACCAGGCCATAGTGCCGGAAGATCACCTCCAGGTTGTCGACCACGGCCGGCAGGTAGGCCGGGTCGATCCTCAGCCCGAGCCGCTCCGAGGCGGCTCGCGCAAAGGCTTCCAGCTCGTCCCTGCCGGGCGGGCTCACAGAATGGCCCGGCCGCGCAGGGCTTCGGCCAGGTCGCCGCCGCTGGCGACGAAGCCGAAGCATTGCCGGACGTTGTAGAGCGTCGCCTCGACGCAGCACGCCGGGGAGGTCGTCGCACTGCAATCGTCCAGCAGGACGCAGTCGTAGCCGAGGAAGTTCGCGTCCTGCAGCGTGCACATCACGCACTGATCGAGATTGACCCCGGCGAACAGCAGGGTGGTCACGCCGAGGTTGCGAAGGATGCTGTCCAGCGGCGTATCCCAGAACCCCGACATCCGGTATTTCGAGACACGGATATCGCCGTCGGCCGGGGCCAGCTCGTCGACGATTGCGGCGGCCCAGCCGCCTTCCTGGAGCACGGGGGCGCCGTTGCCGGGCAGCGGGTCGCCCAGGCCGATCCCGAGGCCGGAAGGCTTGTAGACGTGCAGCACCGAAGGGCTTAGGTTCAACTGGTCCTCGCGATTGCCCCAGTTGACCCAGAGCACCGCCACGCCGTGCGCGCGGACGCCCGGAAGGAGCGCGCGCAGGGGCTCGATCGGGCGCCGGGCGGCGGAGACGTCGACGCCGATGGAGGCCAGCCAGCCGTCCGGATGGCAGAAGTCGTTTTGCATATCCACGATCACCAGGGCCGTCCTGGCGAGATCCACCACCAGGTCCTGCGGCGTCGCCTTTAGCGGAACCGGCCGGGAGGTCCGGTGCGCGCGGGTGAGGTCCACGCGATCGGCGGACACCGACCACTGGTTGCCGGGTGCGCTGCCGAGCGGACGCAGGCGATCCATGCTCAAGCCTTCCGCTGCGCCGCGAGCACGTTCAGGTCCTCGGCGTCCAGCGGCACCGGCCTGCCCGACCGGATCAGCGCAGCGAAATCCTCGTCCGGGAACATGACCGTTAGGGTGTAGAGC
>CAXUCS010000096.1:0-7986 GCA_964249365.1 uncultured Caulobacteraceae bacterium
CCCAGGCGGTCTCGCCGGCGGCTTCGTCCGGCACGAGCCCGGCCACGCCCGCCGATCCGGCCGCGCAGGCGATGGCGCAGACTGCTTCACAGGGCAACGCCCAGCTTCAGGAAGTCGTGGTCACCGCCCAGAAGCGTTCGGAGAACCTGCAGAAGACGCCGGTCGCCGTCACCGCCCTGTCGTCGCAAGCGTTGGAGAAGCAGGGCGCGTTTGACCTGCGCGACGTCTCCGCCCTGGCGCCGAGCTTCGTGGTGAGCGGCAACAACCAGCTCGGCGAATTTCCGATCTCGATCCGCGGCATCTCCTCGACGACCTCGGGCATCGCCTCCGACAACCCGGTGGCGGTGTACATCGACGGCGTCTACATCGGCGCGCCGGGCGCATCGGTGTTCGAGTTCGGCGACGTGCAGCGGCTGGAGATCCTGCGCGGTCCGCAGGGCACGCTCTACGGCCGTAACGCCACGGGCGGCGCGATCAACGTCTTGACGCGCCAGCCGAGCAAGACGCTGGAAGGCGAGGTGTCGGCCGACTACGGCAGCTTCGACACCGCCAAGCTGAACGCCTTCATCTCTGGGCCGATCACCCAGGACATCCAGGGCAAGGTGTCGGCCTACTACGACCGCACCAACGGCTTCGAGACCAACATCTTCGACGGGAACCACGTCAACGCGACCCAGAACTACGGCGCCCGCGCCGCCCTGCGGTTTGAACCGTCCGCGCAGTTGGACGTCGAGATCGCGGCCGACTACTCCCACCAGGAGGATCCGGCCGCCTTCCACAGCGAAAGCCCGGGCCCCTTCTCCTATAACCAAGTCGACGTGAACGACAACGTCTTCTCCAAGCGCGACCTCGGCGGCGTGGCGGCGACGGCCAACTACGACTTCGGTTTCGCCAAGCTGACGTCCATCACCGCCTATCGCGGCGTGCACATCAACTACCTTTCTGACTCCGACGCCCTGCCGACCGAGGTCTACCAGAGCGTCTTCGATCCCCTGACCCAGGACCAGGTCACCCAGGAGTTCCGGCTCCTGTCAACCACCTCCGGGCCGTTCAACTGGATCGCCGGCTTCTTCTACTTCCACCAGGATGCGACGCTGCGCTACGACGCTCTGCACAACGGCGCCTACTACGCCCACTTCCGAAACACCTCGGGTACAGACAGCTACGCCGGTTATCTCCAGGCCGACTACCGGTTAACGGACAAGCTGACCTTGACGGCCGGCATCCGATATTCGACGGAAGACAAGAGTTATTTCATCTCCGATCAGTCGCCGACCACGCCGGGCGCCTTCATCATCGCGCCGACGAACGAGCACGTCTCCTATGACGCGTTCACGCCCCACTTCAACGTCAGCTACCAGATCACCCCGCGGGTGATGGCCTATGCGAGCGCCACGCGCGGCTTCCGGGCCGGCGGCTTCGACCTGACCTCGGTGGGGCCAGCCTACCTGCCCGAGTACGTCTGGTCCTACGAGGGCGGGATCAAGAGCGATCTGTTCGACCGTCACGTGCGGCTGAACCTGACCGGCTTCCACTACGACTACACCAACCTGCAGGTGCGCCAGCTTCCCGCGCCCGGCGTAGCCATCACCCTGAACGCCGCGTCGGCCAAGGTGAACGGGGCGGAGGCGGAGGCGACCTGGTTGCCGCTGCCAGGCCTACGCTTCGAGTTCGGCGGCAGCTATCTGGACGCCTACTACGCCAAGTTCATCGAGGGGACGAGCGACCTTTCCGGCAACACTCTGAACCGGGCGCCCAAGTTCCAGGGCCACCTCATTGCGGACTACGAGCATAACGTGGGCGCCTACGGCGACCTAGACGGCCAGCTAACCTACCAGTTCCAGACCAAGCAGTTCTTCAACGAATACAATACTCCGCTCCTGACCGGGGGCGCGATGCAGACGCTGGACGCGCGACTAACCTACACGCCGCCGAACCAGGACCGCTTCACCCTCTCCGTCATCGGCAAGAACCTCACCGACAAGCGGGTGCTGACCAATGCGCTGCAGCTGGCTACGGTCTACTACGATGTCACGGTCAACGAGCCGACCAGCTTCCTAGTCGAAGCCCGCTACAAGTTCTAATCGCCCGCTCGTCTTCACGAACAAGGATGGCTTCAATGGATTTAGCGCGTAAAGGCCAGCGCTGGGTGCTGGATGCGCTCCTCGCCCAAGGCGGGCTGGACGTCCTGCACCCCGGCGCCGGCGCCCTGTTCGAGCAGATCGGCTACAACTCCGTCGACATCAAGCGCATCTTCGCCCGTATCGAGAGCGGCTCCCAGTCGCCCGCGGCCTGGGCGACGATCGCCGGCGAGATCGAGCGCCGGGCGGACTATTGGCGCGGGCGCGGCATGAAGATGGCCGCGCTCGACCTCTACAAGCGGGCGCTCGTGCTCTACGGGCGCACCCATTACGGCATGCGGGGCGAGCGGCGCGACAAGTACCGCGTCCCACTCCGCCGCGTGCTCGACCAAATCATCGCACTGACCGACAGCCACAGGGTGGAGCGGGTCGAGCTGCCGTTCGAGGGCCACACCGCGCACGGCATCTTCCAGGCGTCCCACGGAGCCGAGCGCCAGCCCTGCCTGATCTTCCTGCCCGGCATGGACATGTTCAAGGAGGACTGGTTCTCTTTGATCCAACGCGCCGTCCTGCCTCGCGGCTGGACAGGGCTCGCCTTCGAGGGACCCGGCCAGGGCGAGTCGCTGACCTCGGGCCTCAAGCTCGGGCTCGACAACTACGAGCGCAGCGTCCAGGCGGCCATCGACTGGCTTAGCCAGCGCCCGGAAGTGGACCCGGAGCAGATCGTGCTCTGGGGATCGAGCTTCGGCTCCTACTGGGGCCTGCGGGCGGCGGCCATCGAGCCCCGGATCAAAGGCGTGGCCTGCAACATGACCAACCTCGGCGAGAAGTCGATCCTGCTGCAGCAGGCGCAGCCGAGCTTCTTCTCCAACCTCAGCTACATGTCCGGCATCGCCGAGCCCGAGAAGCTGCAGGCGTTCTGCGAGGCCATGTCCCTGGACGAGATCGCGCCCAAGGTGACGACGCCCTTCCTGGTGGTCGCCGGCGAGAGCGACGAGCTGACCACGCTGGAGGACACCTTCGGCGTCTACAATCGCCTGAAGGGGCCCAAGGAGCTCTGGGTGTACGAGCGCGAGTTCCACCCCATCGGGCCGACCTCGGCGGAGTGGGCGCCCGCTTCGATCGACTGGCTGCAGGCGGTGCTGGAGGGTCAGCCCCCCCCGACGGCGGGCCGGCAGGTCTTCATCACGCAGGAAGGCGAGTACGTGGAAGGCACGGGCTGCCCGCTGTGGTGGGACCCGAGCTGATCGCGGCGGAGGCGGAAGGGCTCGCCCCTCCGCTTCACCCTTGTGACTGAGCGGTCGGCAGAAGGGATTGGATGACCTCGGCCGCTCCAACGAGATCGTCCCGGAGCGCCGCCTCGGCGGCGTCGCCATCATTGCGGTCGAGCGCGTCCAGGATACGAGCGTGCGCGCCGTAGGTCTCTTCCTGCTCCACCTCGGCGATGAACCGGTTCAGCGAGGGGCCGATCTTCAGCCAGGTGTTCTCGATCAAGGACAGGAGGTAGGGCGAATTAGCACGCTGGTAGATGAAGAAGTGAAAACGGAAGTTCCAGGACAGGAACTCCGAAGCTCCGCGCGCGCCTCGCAGCCGCTTGTCCAGCGCTACAGCTTGCTTCATGGCCGCTCGGTCGAAGCCGGCCGCCGATTGGCGCGCCGCCAGTCCTTCCAGTCTTAGGCGCACCTCCAGCACCTCGCGGTACGCTTCGCGGGTGAGCTCCAAGACGTAGATGGCGCTACGGTCGCGGCTCTCTACCGCACCCTCCGCTTCCAGGCGCTTCAGCGCCTCGCGCACGGGGGTGGCGCTGACGCCGAGCGCCTCCGCCAGGCCGCGGCTGCTGAGCTTGCCGCCGGGTGGCACGCCGCCGGCCATGAGCGCGCCCCGGATCGCCCGATAGACTTGGCGCTCCACGGGATCGCCGTCGCGCGGGTCGAGCGGCTCAATTCCCGCAGGCGCGAGCAGCCGGAACCGCCGCCTGTGGGAAGCTTCGACGTGAGCGTCGTCCGCCATGCTCGCCTGTCCGCCTGAACCTGGCTGGTCTTGACATGGCGGCGTCTCAACCGCAACACGTACTGCGATTGCAGTTATCCTTTGGAGTGGTCATGAGCCTGCGCGTCCTGGTGACCGGCGGCGGCGACAGCGTGGGGCGCGAGATCGCCGAGCAATGCCACGCCCGGGGCGACCGGGTGTTCATCTGCGACGTCCGCCAAGCGGCGGTGGACGACACGCTTTCGGCCAATCCGGGCATGCAGGGCGCGGTGGCGGACGTCGGCGACGGCGCAAGGCTGCAGGCCATGGTGGACGAAGCCATGTCGCGCCTGGAGGGCGTCGACGTGCTGGTGAACAACGTGGGGATTGGCGGCCCGCGCGCCGCCATCGAGGACATCTCCGACGAGGACTGGGCGCGCACGCTCGACGTCAACGTGACGGCGGCCTTTCGGCTGATGCGGGCGGTCACGCCGGGCATGAAGGCGCGCCGCTCCGGCCTGATCGTTAACTTCTCCACCGGATCGACCCGGACGCGCCTGCCGATGCGTACGCCCTATGTGGTCTCCAAGTTCGCCATCGAAGGCTTGACGCTCAACGCCGCGCGTGAACTTGGGCCCCACAACATCCGCTGCAACGCCATCTTGCCCGGCATGATCAACAATGCGCGCATGCGCGGCATTGTCGCAGCCAATGCCGCGGCCACAGGTCGGAGCGAGGCGGAGATCGAGGACGACTACCTGCGCTACATCTCCCTTCACACCAAGATCGAGCCGGAAGAGCTGGCGGCCAGCGTGCTGTTCCTCGCCTCCCCCGCGGGGGCGAAGATCACCGGCGAGCTGATCGCGGTGAGCGGCAACGTGGAGTGGGAAATTTGACCTGATGCGTCGCTGAAACGCAGATAGGTCGTTGACAAGACTTCGGATCGAGACAGTATATCTGCTATTGCAGTAAGTTTCCCGGACCGGAGTAGGAGCGGGAGCTGACGCGCGGGAGGCGGCGATGCTGGATGGCAAGGTGGTGCTGGTGACGGGCGGCAGCTCGGGCATCGGCAAGGCGATCTCGCTCCGTTTCGCCCGTGACGGAGGCCGCGTCGCGGTCGTCGCCAGCTCCAGCCTATCCAAGGCCGAAGCCACCGCGAAAGAGATCGAGGCGGCCGGCGGCCAGGCCCGCGCCTACGCCGCCGATGTTCGCGATCCCTCCACGGTGGCCGAGCTGGTGCGCCAAGTCGAGGCCGACCTCGGCCCGGTGAAGGTGCTGGTGACCGCCGCGGGGGTCTTCCTTCCCTCCCCCGTCGGCGAGACGGAGGCGGGGGTGTTCGACGCCATGGTTGACACCAACCTGAAGGGCGTCTTCCACTGCATCAGCGCCGTCGTCCCCGGGATGAAGGCCGCTGGCGAGGGGACGATCATCACCTTCTCCTCCGTCGCCGCCATCGTGGGGGTGCGGAGCCACGCGGTCTACTGCGCCACCAAGGCGGCGGTCTCGATGATGACCCGCGCGCTGGCCCTCGACCTCGCGCCCTTTGACATCAACATCAACGCCATCGCGCCCGGCAACACGGCCACGCCGATGAACGAGGCCATGCGCACCGACCCGGCCCAGGCCGGCTTCCTGCAGGCGCTCGCCACCGCGACCCCCAGCACCCGCACCTTCTCCGCGCCGGAGGACATTGCCGAGCTCGCGCTGTTCCTCACCACCCCGGCCGCACGCGCCATGCACGGCTCCACCCTGCTCGCCGACGAGGGGCTATCCGCCGGCATCTGACGGCGGCGCCCCTCCAGTCCCCATCAGTCCCAAGGCTCATCCATGAAACGCGCCGACAAGGTCATCATCACTTGCGCGGTGACGGGCGGCATCCATACGCCGACCATGTCCCCCTACCTGCCGATCACCCCCGACGAGATCGCGGCCTCCGCCATCGAGGCGGCCGAGGCCGGCGCCGCGATCCTGCACCTGCACGCCCGCAACCCCGAGACCGGCAAGCCCACCCAGGACGCCGACACCTTCATGCGCTTCCTACCGCGCATCAAGCAGTCCACCGACGCGGTGCTGAACATCACCACAGGCGGCGGTCTCGGCATGACGCTGGAGGAGCGCATCGCCCCGGCCCACCGCGCCAAGCCCGAGGTCTGCAGCCTTAACATGGGCACCATGAACTTCGGCGCCTTCGAGCTCGCCAAAAAGTACGACCGCTGGCGGCACGACTGGGAGCAGCCCTACCTCGAAGGCACCAAGGACCTGATCTACGCCAACACCTTCACCATGCTGGAGCGCATCATGGTCGAAGTCGGCCAGGCGCACGGCGTCCGCTTCGAGTACGAGTGCTACGACCTCAGCCATCTGGAGACGCTGAAGTATTTCGCCGACCTTGGGCTGGTGAAGCCGCCGTTCCTGATCCAGGGCATTTTCGGCGTTCAGGGCGGCATGGGCGCGCGGCTGCAGAACCTGACCCACTTCAAGGCCATGGCCGACGACATCTTCGGCGAGGACCATCGCTTCTCCGCCTTCGCCGTGGGCCGCAGCCAGATGCCGTTCCTGACGGTCGCCGCCATCATGGGCGGCGCCGTGCGGGTCGGGCTGGAGGACAGCCTCTACATCGGCCGTGGGGAACTCGCGACGTCCAACGCCCAGCAGGTGGCCAAGATCCGGCGCATCGTCGAGGAGCTGGGGCTAGAGATCGCCACCCCCGCGGAGGCCCGGGCCATGCTCGACCTGAAGGGAGGCGACCGTGTCGCCTTCTGAGGCCCGCCCGATCCGCTTCGCCTGCGACACCGGCGGCACCTTCACCGACCTCTTGGTCGAGGCGGAGGACGTGCGGATGTATAAGGCCCACACCGTGCCAGGCGATCCCGCACGCGGCGTGCTGGACGCTCTCTCGCTCGCCGCCGCCGACCGCGGGCTAAGCCTGGCGAGCTTTCTGGCCCGGGGCGAACTCTTCATCCACGGCACCACCCATTCGATTAACGCGGTGATCACCGGGCGCACGGCCCGCACCGCGCTCCTGGTCACCGAGGGCCATCGCGACATCCTTGTGATCCGCGAAGGGGGCAAGATCGACCCGTTCGATTTCTCCGAACCCTTCCCCGAGCCCTACGTGTCTCGCGCCCTCACCTTTGAAGTGGGCGGACGCATCGGCGCGGACGGGGCCGAGCGACGCCCGCTCGACGAAGCGGGCCTGCTTGCGACCATCGAAACGCTGAAGGCCGCCGAGGTCGAGGCGGTGGCGGTCTGTCTCCTCTGGTCCATCGCCAACCCTGGCCATGAGGCGCGCGTGGGCGAGCTCCTGGCGGAGCACCTGCCCGGCGTCCCCGTCACCCTCTCGCACCGGCTGAACCCGGCCCTGCGCGAGTACCGCCGCGCCTCCTCCGCCGCCATCGACGCCTCGCTGAAGCCGACTATGCAGCACTACCTCGGCGGGCTGAACGCACGCCTCACGGAGGCGGGCTTCGCCGGCCGCGTCCTGGTGCTGACCTCCCAGGGCGGCGCCATGGACGCCGCCGAGCTGGCCGAGGCGCCCATTCATTCCCTGAACTCCGGCCCGTCGATGGCGCCGGTGGCGGGCCGCTTCTACGCCGGCCAGGAGGGCGAGCTCGCCCGCGACGTCATCGTCGCCGACACGGGCGGCACCACCTACGACGTCAGCCTGGTGCGCGGCGGCGAGATCCCATGGACCCGCGAGATGTGGATCGGCCAGCCCTTCCTCGGCCACATGACGGGCTTCCCCTCCGTCGACGTCAAGAGCGTGGGCGCGGGCGGCGGCTCGATCGCCTGGGTCGACGGGGGGGGCGTGCTGCACGTCGGCCCGCGCAGCGCCGGCTCCACACCTGGCCCGGCCTGCTACGGCAAGGGCGGGACGGAGCCGACCGTCACCGACGCCTGCGTGGTGCTGGGCTATCTCGACCCGGACTACTTCCTC
>CAXUCS010000097.1:0-2379 GCA_964249365.1 uncultured Caulobacteraceae bacterium
GCATTGGCCGGAGCCTGCGCCCAGGCGGCTCCGCCGGATCCTGCGTCGGGCGTGACCAGGGCGAGCCCTAGGCCGGCGCCGAGCGCCAGTCGGGAAAGGAGGCGGTTCAAGCGAGGGCCCAGGCGACGACCGTGGAGGCTGCAGCTTATCGCCTCTGGCCGACGCGGCGGCAATGGCGTCGGGCGCCGCACCGCGTGGCGGCGGGGCACGGCCAGTCTACTTCTCCTTCACCGTGACGGGCTGCTGTCCGGCCGGAGGCGCGAAGTCGCCGTCGGGCTGGAGCGGGACGCGACGGCTGGGAAAGCTTGCCCGCTGCGTGTCCTTGTGGCCGACGACCAGCCGGATGGGACCGCCGGCCCCGCCGCTGGTCTGATAGTCCAGGAGCGGGAAGGCCACGCCCTTCGCATCCAGGAGGAAGACCTCGCAGTTGGGGAAGCTGTCGCCCCGGAGCACGCCCTGGACGTCCAGGGCGCCCGCGGACGCCTGGACCTTGAAGTCCAGGTAGGTGTCGATGTCGGGCGTCCCTTCGGGCCTGGCGGACTTCGGCCTGATAAGGTGATTGGCCTTGTCGACGGTGGTCGCGACGGACTTGGGCAGCAGGACGTCCTTCAAGGGGAGGTTGCCGGAGGTCTGCACCGTGAACGCCGTCCCCGCGCTCGTCGTCGAGATGTTGGTGATGGTGACCCGCACGTCGCCGACCGAAGTCTTGACCGACTTGTCGCCTTGCCGGATCGCCCATGGGCCGACCCATGCCGACCCGCTGCTGCGCCCCTTGCCGTCGGGCTTGGTGCTCCCGTCCGGGGTGAAGGTGACGACCCCGATCGTCCTGGAGGTGACCTCCGCCTTGGTGGAGAACTGTCGGTTGTCGCCCTCGAACCCGCCGCCGAAGCTTTCGAAAGGCGCATAGCGCCGGATCATGAGTCTATATTCGGCCGTCATTCCCGTCCCCGCGCGCCCTCCGCACTATGAGCACGCCCGAGCCCGTTCGCCAAAGCCTGGCGAACGGGCTCGGGCGGCGCACCTGGCGTCAGATCACGACGAGGCCGCCTCCCGCCACGATCTCCTCGCCGGTGACGAAGGTCGCGTCGGCGGCGAGGAACAGCACGGTTGCGGCGATCTCCTCCGGCCGCCCGAGCCGGCGGAGCGGCACGCGGGCTGCCATGTCGGTCTTGAACCCGTCGACCTGCTCGGCGCTCTGGCCCGACTTGCCGAAGATCGGCGTGTCGATCGGGCCGGGGCTGACGACGTTCACCCGCACGCCCCTTGGGGCGAGTTCGGCGCCGAGCGTGCGGGCGAAGGAGCGCACCGCCGCCTTGGTGGCCGAGTAGACGCTGGTCCCCTCCATGCCCGAGGACGCCGCGGTGGAAGCGGTGAAGACAATCGACCCCCCTTCCGGGATATGCGGCGCCGCCGCCTTGGCGGCGAACAGGGCGCCGCGGACGTTGATGTTGAACTGGTGGTCGAAGAACGCCTCGGTGAGCGCATCCAGGGGCGAGAAAGCGGCCACCCCGGCGTTGACGAACAGGATGTCGATGCGGCCGTGCCGGGCGGCCACCTCGTCCGCCAGCGCCTGGGTGGCCGCCGGATCGGCCTGGTCGCAGAGCACGACCTCCACGCCCGCCAGCTCGGCCCGAGCCGCGTCCAGTCCCTTGGGGTTGGCTCCCGTCGCCACGACCGTGGCTCCCTCCGCCTTGAAGAGGCGCGCCGTCGCCGCGCCGATCCCCGTCGTGCCGCCCGTGATGAGGGCGACCTTGCCGTCCAGCCTAGCCATGTGAACTCCGTTCCATGCGTCGAAAGGCCTAGGTAGGCTTCCGTCAGTAGAATGGAAACAGTGTCGGTCACAGTTGCGCAGCGCCTCGCGTCAGCGGGGGCTTCGCCTGCGAGGTTGAAGCGCGCCGGGCGTCACGCCGCGGCGGCGAGGGCGTACCGGCGGCAGTGTTCCAGATAGCCCTGCTCGTGGGAGGCGGCCAGGGCCACCACGCTGGTCCAGAGCCAGTGCGGCGCGTCCAGGTCGCCGGCATGATGACGCTCCATCTCCCGCCCCCAGGCGCCCCGGTCCGCTTCGTCCAGCTGACGGGCGTGGGCGCGGCCGACCACATAGGCGAGGTAGCGGGCCGCCTGGACCGCCTGCACCCGGCTGAACTGGTCGATCTCCAGCTTGAGATCCTGGGGCATGAGCTCGCGCAGGATCATGGGCTTGTCCAGGAGGTCGACGGCCATCATGCGCTCTCCGAGGTTGGGGGAGAGCGCCCGCGCGCCCGCCACGACCCGTTCGCCGAGGTGCGCCGGCATGACCGCGCCGTCCGCCGCGGGCGCGGCGGCCTCCCCGCCGTCCGGGAGGGCCACCCCCGCGACCCCCGGAAGCCGCGTGCCCGCGCC
>CAXUCS010000097.1:2389-7958 GCA_964249365.1 uncultured Caulobacteraceae bacterium
CACGAGCGCGACCCGATCACGCGTCTTGCCGTCGCCGCCCATCTCCACCAGGGCGGCGAACCTGAGCTTGCCGAGCGAGGAGCAGCCCTTCATCCAATAGGCCGCGTCGACCATTTCCACCTCCGCACCGCTCTGGCGGGCGTTCAGGGTGAGCACAAGGTTGGCGACGTCCTGGCGCTTGAACAGCAGGGTCAAAGCCGCCCGCTCCTCGTCCGTCAGGGCCCAATAGCGCGAGCCGAGCGGGATGGTGGGCTTGACATCGGCGAGGCGCTCGCGCGCCAGCTGTTTCCAGCGCCGGCCGAGCGCGCGCCGGCGCACGGTGCGCACCGCGTCCGGTTCGGAAACGATGTCGCCCGCCTCAGGGCGCCGGAGCGCCAGGGTGTAGCCCTTGACCATCTCCTCCAGCATGCGCGCGGTCGTGACGCCGGGTAGGTCCGAGCCGCGGGCGGCCGAGGCGAGCGACAGCCCCAGACGGATCAGGTCGTGCGCCGGGTTGCCGATCACCGTCTGGTCGAGGTCGCGGATCTGGATGTCGACCTCGCCCTGCGCATCGGCGAGCGGGCCGAGGTTGCCGACGTGGCAGTCCCCGCAGATCCAGATGGCCGGGCCGGTCGGCAGCGCGGACGCCCCGAGAGCGGCCAGCCATTGGTAGAACAGCACGGTGTTGCCGCGGACATAGGCGTGGGCGGAGCTCGCCATCTTTGTGGTGCGGCGATGTTCGAGGGTGCGGGCGCGGTCGGCCGGCGCGGGCGTGGTCTTCATAGCGGCTGAACGGCCGGGCCACGGCGTCGTTGCGGGCGGCTCAGAGGGGCGCAAGCTCCCGGAAGGCCTGGGAGATGCTCGCTTCCTGGAGCGGCTTGCTCAAGACCCTGGCGGGCGGATCGCAGGGGACGCAGGCCTCCGGCGTGGCGGTGATGAAGATCACCGGCAGGGGCCCCAACTCCTCCTGGATGACCTTCACTGCGCGCGGGCCCGTGCCGCTCTGCAGCACGACATCGGAGGTGATCAGCTCCGGACGCCTGCGCCTCGCCTCGCTGACCGCCTCGGCTTCGGAGGCTGCAAAGGCGAACGAACTGGCGCCCTGCTGGGCGAGGAGCGCCTCAAGGTCGAGCGCGACCAGCACCTCGTCCTCGATGATCAGCACGTGGCACATGATTTCTCCTTTGACAGGATAACCGCTTGGAGGAGATGTGGTTCGCCCGCGCCTTCGATATGGGCGGGCGGTTCAGACGCTCCTTCCGCGGCTCATCCCATGCTAAGAGGCGGCAGGTGGGGAGATCGGGCGTTGCTGGAGCTTTGGGGCGGGCACGAGTGCACCGTCAACCGCGTGGGCGATCGCTTCCGTGACCAGACCCGCTACTCGGGCCATCAGGACCGGCCGGAGGATATCGCGCGCTTCGCCGGACTCGGCCTGCGGACGCTACGCTACCCGGTCCTTTGGGAGCGCGTGTCGCCGCGCGACCCCGGCGAGCGCGACTGGAGCTGGAGCGACGCCCGCCTGGCCGAGCTCCGCCGCCGCGGCGTGCGGCCGATCGTGGGCCTGGTCCACCATGGCAGCGGGCCGGCCTACACCAGCCTTGTGTCCGACACCTTCGCATCCGGCCTGGCGCGACACGCCCGCGCGGTGGCGGAGCGCTATCCTTGGGTGGAGGATTGGACGCCGGTCAACGAGCCGCTGACCACCGCGCGTTTCAGCGCGCTGTACGGTCACTGGTATCCCCACGCCGCCGACGAGCGCACCTTCTGGCTGGCGCTCCTGAACGAGGTGGAGGCGACGGGGGCGGCCATGCGCCAAGTGCGCGACGTCAACCCTGCCGCCCGCCTGATCCAGACGGAGGACCTCGGCCAGACCTACGGCACGCCGCCCTTCGCCGGGGAGGTCGAGTTCCAGAACCAGAGGCGCTGGATCAGCTGGGACCTCCTCTGCGGCAGGGTCACGCCCGGCCATGACCTGTGGCCGCGGCTGGAGCGGTTCGGCTTCGCCCGGCGGCTGGACGCCATCGCGTCCACCCCATGTCCGCCCGATGTCCTGGGCGTCAACTTCTACATCACCAGCGAGCGCTTCCTCGACCATCGGGCGGAACTTTACCCGCAGTGGGAGGCGGGCGAGATGGGGCAGTTCGACATGGACGCGCTCCGGGTGCTCGACCCCGGCCCGGTCGGGCTCGAAGGGCTGCTCCGCCAGGTGTGGGCGCGCTACGGCCTGCCCATCGCCATCACCGAGTCGCACCTGAACGGCGACCTGCCCGATCAGATGCGCTGGCTGCTGGAGGCGTGGGAGACGGCTGGGCGCCTTCGCGCGGAGGGCGTGGACATGCGCGCGGTGACGAGTTGGGCGCTTCTCGGCAGCTTCGACTGGAATAGCCTCCTCACGCAGGAGGCCGGCTTCTACGAGCCGGGCGCCTTCGACGTCAGCGGCGGTGGCGATCCGCAGCCGACCGGCGTCGCGCACCTGCTCCGCCACCTCGCCGAGGGCGGGACGGCGCAGGCCTGGGTCGAGCGCCATCCCGAGCTGGCGGAGCAGGGCTGGTGGCGCCAGCCGGGTCGCCTGACCCTGCCGCCCTACCGGTGGCGCGACGCGGCGCCAGGGAACCAGGAAGCGGCCCGCGCGGCGGTCAGGCCGGCGGAGGCGGGTCTTCGGGCCGGTGCGCGGCGATCCGAGCCCGTCTGAGCGCATAGCGGGCCGGAGACGTACCGATACCGCGGAGGAGCGGCCTGGGGGCGACCGTCCCGAGCGCCCCAAGTCGGCGCACCACCGCCTCGGACCGGCCGTCAATGGCGGACGACCGTGTGTAGGCCTGTTCGGCCTCCGCCGCCCGGCCCTGCGCGGCGAGGATGTCGCCGAGCGTCATCCACTCCAGGCTGTCGGTCGGGCGCCAGCGGATCGCCAGCCGCTGCGCCTCGGTCGCCAGCGTCTCCGATCCCAGGTCCAAGCCGGCGTCGCGCAGACGCCAGGCGATCTCGGCCGACGGCTTGGTGCGGCGGCGGAGCGCTGAGCGGGCCAGGAGCGCGCGCAAAGCCCTCTCCATGCCTCGATCCGCCAGCGCGTCGATCAGCGACAGCGTCTCCTCGTCGGTGAAGCCGCTGCTCAGCAGCACCGCCCAGGTCTCCACCTGTTCGGGCGCGAGCGGCGCCTCCGAGGCGGCGTCGATCAGGGCGAAGACGTCGTCCGCCTCGCGGATCAGCAGGCGGACGTTGCGGAAATAGGGCCCGAGCGCGGCCGTCTCGAGCCGGCCGGCCGCTTCGTAGAGGTCCGGCGCCCCGAAGAGCAGGGGCCAGGCTGCGATCAGCAGGCGGCGCATCTGCTCCAGCACGAACAGCGCCACGAGCCGCTCCACCGGCTGATGCACGTTCGCCACCGGTTCGAGCCGCGCCGAGGTCAGCACGGCGGGCGCCTCCCGGCGAAGGGCGGAGGCGAGGGCGTCCTCGCCCTGCAGGCGAGGGACCTCGCGCAGGAGGGCCGCCACCTGTCGGGCCGCCTCCAGCGCCTGGCCTTCCTCCTCGGCCGAGACCGGGCGCGCGGGGACGGCGTCGTCGACCATGGAGCCGATCTCGGGCGAACCCGGGTCCAGCCGCGGCGCCAGCGCGAGGAGCGGCCGCAGCTCGGCGATGGCCGCGTCCACGGAGAAGGCGTGCCGGCGCGGGGAAGGCGTTTCCGGCGCCAGGCCCCAGAGGCCGGTTCGCGCGTCCACCGCATTGCGGAGCGCGATCCCGGTCTCGCCGAAGCCCGCCTGGAGGAAGGCCAAGCCGTAGAGGCCGGCGGCGGCGTCGCGCAGCCCGGCCTCCAGGCCGAGTTCGGCCGCGTCCAGCAGGTCTTGGACCTGCGGCTCGCGCGTGGACGACCGGAGCAGAAGGCGCCGGAGCCGGTCGGCGGCCGCAGTGGCCTGCGGGTCCACCGCCCCGTCCCGTTCGCCGGGGCTCATGCCTGCGCCCCCGCGATCAGCGGCAGGATGGCCGCGAACACCTCCTCCGGCGTGATGGCGGTGAGGCAGATGGAGTCCCGCCCGCACTCCTGCGCCTCCAGGTCGGTCTGGATCAGGCAGCCGGCGCAGGGGACGCGGCGGGTGACGATGGCGCCGGCCCCGTCCTGGCCCCACTCGACCCAGTTGTTGCGCGCCGTCTGGATGCTGACCACCCGCGCGCCCCTCAAGGACGCCAAGTGCTTGGGCCCGGAGTCGTCGCCCACGAAGACCGAGCAGAAGGTGGCGAGCGCGTCGAAGTCGTCGAAGTCCAGCCTCTGGTGCAGGAGCCGAAAGCGATCGCTCCCGGCCAGCGCGGGAGACTGGCGGCGCTCGTCCTCGGGATCGACCGTGAGCATGACGACGTGCAGGCCGGTCTGCTCGATCAGCCGCTCCGCCAGCTGGAGGTAATGCGGCCAGCGGCTGAAGCGCGCCCGCGCCCCGGCGTGGAGCACGGCGAAGCGCGCTTCTCGGGGCAGGCCGAGCGGTTGGAGGCGGGAACGGTCGAGGTCGGTGCGCGGCGCCAGATTAGGTGCGCCGTCCATCAGCACCGCCAGCCACTCGACCAGACCCAGCGCCTTCTTCGCATGGGGCGCGATCTCGTGGTCGTTCCACTTGTCGTAGGTGTTGGCGGAGAAGTCGACGTCGAGCCCGGGAAACTGCCCGCTGCGGAAGCCTACCATGAAGGGCGCGCCGGCGAGCGGCAGCAGCAGGCGGGAGGACTCCGCCTCCGACAGGTCGATAGCGAGGTCGATGGGGTAGGCGGCGAGCTCGCGCGCGAGCGCCTCCTGGGCGTCCAGCGACAGGACGCGCCGCCGCTCCGCCTCGCTGGCCGGGAAGTCCACCGCGACCAGGGCGTCGAACAGCCCAAGCGTGCCGGCGAGCTCCTGGTTGGCCTTGGAGACCAGCCCCACCAGCTGGGAGGCTGGGAAGAGGCTCCGCACCCGCCGGATCGCGGGAACCGAGACGACCAGGTCGCCGAGCTGGTCGGCGCGCTGCACCAGGACCGCCCTCGGCGCGCTGTCGAGGAGCCCGCGCCGGGGCGAACGCACCATGCTGGGACGGCTGTTGATCTGCTGGTCGAGCGGTCGCGGGTCGCCGGGGCTCTCCGGCGCGACCAGGCTGTCGCTGTCCGGCCCCAGCGACAGGGGAGCGCGCCCGGCGATGACCACCCGCTCGGTCCGCTCCACCACGCGGCGGTCGATGTCGATCGCCTGGACCCCGACCTCGTAGCTGCCCGGTAGGAAGCCGGTGAGGTCGATCCAGACGTTGAAGACGTACTTGCGCCGGTCCGGGTCCTCGTTCTCCAGCGGCAGGGCGAAGCCGCCCGTCGGGCGCCCGCGATAGATCAGCTGCCCGCTCAGCAGGATCTCGATCAGCAGGACCGGCTTGGCGGAGATGCAGACGCCGCGGAAGGCCTCCACCCCGCGCAGGACGGGCAGCAGGCCCCACGGCGTCCGCTCGCGCCGGCCGAGGCGGCGCCACTCCACCGCCGTGGCATGGCCAGCCATCAGCTCGGCGAGCGGGCGGGGCAGGAGGTCGCGCGTCACGCCGGGCGTGCGGGCCTCCGCGAGGAGGACCGAGGCGCCCCGGTCCGGGCGCTCCACCGC
>CAXUCS010000098.1:0-7924 GCA_964249365.1 uncultured Caulobacteraceae bacterium
CGCCCGGGTCGCGCCCGTGTCGGAGACGCTGTACGGAACCTCGGTCGTGGACCCCTACCGCTGGATGGAGGCGGAGGGGCCGGAGTGGAAGGCGTACGTCCAGGCCCAGGGCGCCTACGCCAAGCGCGCGCTGGACGCCATCCCAGGCCGCGACGGCCTCTACCAAGCCGTGGACCACTACACCCGCGCGGTGGTGGCGGTCTCCGGCGTGCAGGTCGGCGGCGGCCTGATCTTCACCGAGGTGCGCCCGGCCGGGGCGAACACCTTCAAGCTCTATGTCCGTGACGGGGTGGGCGGGCGCGACCGGATGCTGATCGATCCGGACACCTATGCGTCCGGCGCCAGCCACGCCTCGCTCGACTGGTGGGCGGCTTCGCCGGACGGCAGCCACGTGGTGTTCGGGACCTCGCCCGGCGGTTCGGAGAACTCCACCGCGCGCATCCTGGTCACCGCCACCGGCGCCCTCCTGCCCGAGACGATCGACCGGACGGAGAACGCCTCGCCGAGCTGGACGCCGGACGGCAGGGGTTTCTTCTACAACCGGCTGCAGGGCGGCGTGTCGCCCGACAGCACCGACAAGTTCAAGCTCAGCACCAACTGGTATCACCGGCTGGGCGGCGATCCGGCGCATGACGCCCGCGTGCTCGCCAAGGGGTCCGGCCCCGTGCCCCTGGTCGACACGGACTTCCCGGTGGTGGGCGCGACGCCGGGGTCGGACATCGCCCTCGCCCAGGTCATCTCCGGCGTGCAGAACGAGCAGGCGATGTTCGCCGCGCGCCTGGCGGCGGCGGAGGCGGGCGTGCCGGACTGGCGGCCGATCTGCTCCGCGGCCGACAAGGTGACCAATGTCGCGGTCCGCGGCGAGGACATCTTCCTCCTCACCCACCAGGACGCGCCGCACTACAAGATCGTGAAGACCACCGCCGCCTCGCCGCAGGTCGCCCACGCCACCACCGTGGTCCCGGAAAGCGGCTCGGTGATCCGCGGCCTCGCGGCGGCCCGGGACGGGCTCTACATCCAGGACCTGGACGCGGGGATCGGCGGCCTGCGCCGGCTCGGCCCCGACGGGACGGTGACGGCGGTGGCGCTGCCGTTCGCGGGCTCCATCGAGGGTCTCTACGCCGACACCCTTCACGACGGCGCCTGGTTCTTCCTGCAGGGCTGGGTCAGGCCGTCGGTGCTCTGCCACGTCGGGCCGGACGGGCGGGTGGTCCAGACCGACATCGCGCCCCAGCCGCCCATCGACGTGGCGCCCTACACCTCGGAGGAGGTGTTCGCGACGGCGAAGGACGGCACGCGCGTGCCCCTGTCCATCATCTACAGGAAGGGACTGAAGCGCGACGGCTCCGCGCCGCTCCTGCTGGAGGCCTACGGCTCCTACGGCATCACCATCGACCCGGCCTTCCTCGCCCGCTGGCTGCCGCTCCTTGACCTCGGCGGCGTGTTCGCGGTGGCGCACGTGCGGGGCGGGGGCGAGCTCGGCGAGGACTGGCACCTCGCCGGCCAGAAGCTGAACAAGCCCAACACCTGGCGCGACATGATCGCGGCGGCCGAGTACCTGATCGCCGAACGCTACACCTCCAGGCCCAAGCTCGCCATCATCGGCGGCTCAGCGGGCGGCATCACGGTCGGGCGCTTCCTGACGGAGCGGCCGGATCTGGCCGCGGTTGTGATCTCCCAGGTCGGCGTCTCCAACGCGATGAGGAGCGAGTTCTCCCCCAACGGCCCGCCCAACATCCCGGAGTTCGGCACCGTAACCGACCCCCAGGGCTTCAAGGCGCTCTACGAGATGGACGCCTACCAGCACGTCCGCGACGGGACGCGCTATCCTTCGGTCCTCTTGACCACGGGGCTGAACGACCCGCGCGTCTCCTCCTGGGAGCCGACCAAAATGACCGCGCGGCTGCAGGCGGCCAACAGGTCCGCCAACCCGATCCTGCTCAGGATCGAGACGGACGCCGGCCACGGCATCGGCTCCACCCGCGCCCAGCGCGACCGCGAGACCGCCGACGTCCTGGCCTTCATGCTCTGGCGCACAGGCAACCCGAGGTTCCGGCCGGCCTGACGGCGGCCCGGCGCGCCCCGGCGTCAGGGCTGCAGGACGTCGTCGCTCCGGTCGCGGTCCGGCAGGAGGTGGTCGGGGTCGAGCGTCAGCCGGGTGATACGGCCGGCGCGCGGCAGGGTCAGGATGGCGTCGGCGCTCTGGATCCAGCTCTCCACGGGCAGGTGGACACGCTCCACCGCGCCATCGGCGTAGCGCACCTCCAGGACCGCGGGCATCACCAGCCGGTCGCGGCTCTCCACCGTCACCTTGGCGCCCTTGGCGGGATCCCCGTCCACATAGGCGAAGTCCTTGAGCGCGAGGTCGAGCGACCAGTTGTTCATGAACCAGCCGCGCCAGAACCAGCTGAGGTCCTCCCCGCCCTCGCTCTCCATGGCCCGGAAGAAGTCGCTGGGCTTGGGATGCTTGAACGCCCAGTCTGAGATGTATTTGCGAAACGCCGGATCGAACCGCTCGGGCCCCAGGATCTGGTCGCGCAGCAGGCGCAGGCCGAGCGCGGTTTTGAAATAGGTCACCGGGTGGCGGTAGAGCTCCGGGATGATGTCGGCGCGGGTCAGGATCGCCGGCGCGTTCGGATCGGCCAGCACCGGCAGGATCTCGTCGACGGGGTTGCCGCCGGCCGGGGCGTATTCGCTATCGCGCTTGGGCCCGTACACGCCGCCCTCGAAATCGTCGGACTCGAAGGTGTCGATGAAGGTGTTGAAGCCCTCGTCCATCCAGGCGTCGCGCCGCTCGTCGGAGCCGACCGTCATGGGAAACCAGGTGTGGCCGATCTCGTGGGCGGTGATCCAGAACAGGTCCTTGCCCTTGTCCTCGATGCCGTCGAAGGCGAGGCCGGGGTTCTCGATGCCCTCCGCCCCGCCCGCGACATTGACCGCGGTCGGATAGGGATAGGGGTACCAGCGCCGGGAAAAGCGCTCCACGGAGTCCTTCAGGTATTCTGTGGAGCGGCCCCAGGCGTCCCGGCCCTGGCTCTCCACGGGGTAGACGCTTTCTGCGAGCGCGGTCTTGCCTCCCGGCAGGCGGATGCGGGCGGCGTCCCAGATGAAGGCGCGGCTGGCGGAGAAGACGGCGTCGCGCGAGTTGGACATGTGGTAGCGCCAGGTGCGCTCGCCGCTCGCAGGATGGGCCACCGCCGAGGCCACGTCGGCGGCCGTGCGGACGGTCACGGTGGCGTCGCTCGCCTGCGCCTCGCGTAGCCGCGCCCGCTCCGCCGCCGTCAGCACCTCGTCGGGGTTGGCGAGCTCGCCGTTGCCGATCACCACCATGTCGGCGGGGACCGTCACGGCGTAGTCGAAGTCGCCGTACTCCAGGTAGAACTCCTGCTGGATGTAGGGCAGCGTGTCCCAGCCGCGCACGTCGTCGTAGACGCACATGCGGGGAAACCACTGGGCGACGTCGAAGATCAGGCCGTTCTTGGTGTCGACCCATGCCGTGTGGCCGCCGAACACGCCGGGCACGGTGTAGTGGTAGCGGACGTGCAGCCTGAGCCTGGCGCCCGGCGCCAACGGCGTGGCGAGCGGCACGCGCATGCGGGTGTCGGAGATCACCGGCGTGACCGGGACGCTCGACCCGCCCTGCTCCACCGCAACCTCATCCAGGCTGTAGCCGGCGGTGAACTGGCCGTGGCGGCGCCGGTCGCTCTCCACCGCGGCGCGGGCATCGGAGCGGTAGGTGTTCTGGTCGAGATGCAGCCAGAGGCCCGTCAGCCGGTCAGGACTGTTGTTGGTATAGGTTATGACCTCGGTGCCGCTCAAAACCTTGGAAGCGGGGTCGAGCCGCGCCTCGATGCGGTAGTCGGCCCGGTTCTGCCAATAGTCCGGCCCCGGCGCGCCGTCGCCGGACCGGTAGCGGTTCACCGCCTCCGGCAGCACCAGCCGGCCGAACGCCTCGCGCGGGTCGTATCGGGTCGGGCTTGCCGCGACGGGCGGCTGCAGGGCCAAAGCGGCGGCCGCAGCGGCTAGAAGGCTTACCATCAGCCCCAACACAGATCTCCCATGTCCAGGTCAGTCCTCCGCTTCATCGCGGCTATAGTATCACATCGGCCTCGGGACCGGCTTGGGCGGAGCGGCGGGGCTCGCACAGGCCGCGGACCCGGGTTCTGGAGGCCGCCCATGTATCCCCCGGAGGAGACGGCAAGTCTCGGGGCGCGAGCAGGCCCCCCGCGCGGTTTGCCCGGACGCCGCGGCATCTCGTGGCTGCAGGCGGCAGGCGTGCTGTCCATGTCACGCAGGGTGAGCTCAGTCGCATGCCAAAGCAAGGCGGCTTAGCGGCGGCTTGACGTCGAAAGACGCTATCACATAACACTCGAGAGATGACGAGTTCGCCTTTGCGTCCGCTTCTCGCGGTCCGGCTCGTCCCAGGTCATGGTCATGCACTTCAGACTGGCGCTGCTCGGAGCGGCTAGCGCGTTCGTTGTCGGCACGGCGCCGGCGTTCGCCCAGGTCGATCCGGGCGCGCCGGAAGCGAGCCGCGTGAACCCGGGCGTCACGGGTGCGGACGCGGGCACGGGCGAGGTCCAGCGCGGGCTGATCACCCCCACCAAGCCGTCCGCTCCGCCGGCCGAGGGCGACGTGACCTCGACCGTGGTGGTCACCGCCCAGCGCCTCAACGCGGCGCGCGCCTCCATCGAACCCAGCCTCGGCGCCTCCACCTACACGCTGAACGCCGCCTCCATCGAGGCGCAGCCCGGCGGCGAGAACCAGCAGTTCAACCAGGTCATCCTGCAACTGCCGGGCGTGACCCAGGACAGCTTCGGCCAGTTCCACGTCCGCGACGACCACAACGGCATCCAGTACCGCTTCAACGGCATCATCCTGCCCGAGGGCATCAGCGTCTTCGGCCAGACGCTCTCCACCCGCCTGGTGGACAGCTTCAGCCTGATCACCGGGGCGCTGCCGGCCCAGTACGGCCTGCAGACCGCCGGCATTGTGGACGTGACCACCAAGACCGGGCTGGAGAACGGCGGCCGCGTCTCGATCTATGGCGGCAGCCACGGCGACTACGAGCCGAGCTTCGAGTACGGCGGTCACTCCGGCAACACCGACTACTTCATCTCCGGCGAGTTCCGGCGCACCCAGCTCGGCATAGAGAGCCCGGACGGCTCCTCGACGCCCAACCACGACCGGTCGGACGAGGGCAACATCTTCGTCTATGTCGACCACATCCTGTCGGCCCAGGACCGGGTCACCTTCCTCGGCAGCTACGCCAACGACCGCTTCCAGATCCCCAACATCCTGGGCGCCGGTCCCGGCAACGCCTTCACGCCCGGCGGCTCGAGCGACTTCCCGACCCAGCTCCTGAACGAGCGCCAGCAGGAGCTGACCGGCTTCGCGCTCGGCTCCTACCTGCATGCGGGGCAGAACTACGGCATCCAGACCTCGCTCTTCAGCCGCTATTCTTCGTTGAGCTTCCAGCCGGGAGGCCTCGGCGACATCGCCTATACCGGCATCTCGCAGAACGCCTACAAGACCGACGTGGCGCTGGGCGTGCAGAGCGAAGGCTACTACAAGCTGAACGAGGCCCATACCTTCCGCGCCGGCGTCATCATCCAGGGCGAGCACGCCAACAGCTTCACCTCCAGCCAGGTCCTGCCGGTGATCGACGACGCCGGCGACGTGAGCAACACGCCCGAGACCATCGCCGACGACAGCGCCAAGACGCAATACGAGTACAGCGTCTATCTCCAGGACGAATGGCACATCCTGCACAACCTGATCCTGAACTACGGCGCCCGGGCCGACGACCTGAACAGCTACCGCGACGAGAAGCAGCTCTCGCCCCGCGCCAGCCTGACCTGGCTGCCGACGCCGTCGACGACGCTGCACGCCGGCTACGCCCGCTACTTCAACCCGCCGCCGTTCGAGCTGATCGCCTCGGAGACGGTGACCAAGTTCCAGAACACCTCCGCCGCCTCCGCCGTCGCCCAGGACGACACCCCCTTCGCCGAGCGGCAGAACTACTTCGACATCGGCGGTCAGCAGCAGCTCCTCAACCGCCACCTGACGCTTGGCGTGGACCTCTTCTACAGGAAGTCGCACGAACTGGTCGATGAGGGACAGTTCGGCGCGCCCATCATCCTGACGCCCTTCAACTACGCCAACGGCCTGATCTTCGGTCAGGAGTATACGGCGAGCTATGCCGACGGGCCCTTCACGGCCTATGTGAACTTCACCCACGAGCGGGCGCAGGGCAAGCTGATCAACTCCAGCGAGTTCAACTTCGACGCCGACGACCTGGCCTACATCACCAAGAACTATATCTATCTCGATCACGACCAGACCTACACGGCCTCGGCGGGATCCTCCTACAACATCCGCCCGGCCCTGCTCGACCACTACATGAACGACAGCCTCGCCAATGCGCTCGGCGAGACGCGGGTGGGCTTCGACCTTCTCTACGGTTCAGGGCTCAGGGCCGACCAGATGCTGGCGGACGGCTCGGTCGTCCCCAACGGCGCACATGTGCCGACCTACATCACCGTCAACCTCACCGCCTCCCACCATTTCGACCTGCCCTACGCCGGCCCGCTCGACGTGCGCTTCGACGTCGTCAACGTGGCCGACAAGGACTACGAGATCCGAGACGGGACCGGGATCGGGGTCGGCGCGCCTCAGTACGGGGCCCGGCGCGGCTTCTTCGGCGGGATCAGCAAGTCGTTCTGAAGCGATCCTGCAGCCACCGGCTCGGTTCAGCCGAGCCGGTCAAGGACTTCGGGGCGTCTGAGCGCCTCCCTCGGATCAGATCAGCGCGCGAGGCTGGAGACGACGTAGATGGACGCCAGGCCCGTCGCCGCGGGCAGGCTGGCCAACGGGCTCCGCCAGCCCTGGAAGCTCCTCGGCAGAAGCTCGGCCGCGCCGATATAGAGGAAGACGCCCGCGAAGCCGGCGGACAGGGGCGCGAAGGCCGCCGCGTCGAGCGGCGCGATCGAGGCGAGCCCGATGCCGATGATGGGCGCGAGCGCATTGGCCAGGAGCCAGCGCAGCGCGGAGCGGCGCGCCTCGACGGACTGGTCCCGCAGTGCGACCGTTATAGTGTTCACCCCGTCGCAGAGGTCATGCGCCAGGACGGCGACCGCGACGGTGAACCCCACGGCGGCCGAGACCTTGAAGGCCAGCCCGATCCCGAGCCCGTCGAAGAAGCTGTGCAGGGTGAGGCTGCCCGCCCCAAGGTGATTCGAAGACCCCGTGAACTCCAACCGCTCGAAAGAGCGCTGTACGGCCATGTAAAGGCAGAAGCCGACGCCGACGGCGAGCATGACGGCCTGGACCCGCCCTACGCCCTTCTGCAGTTCCGCCGCCTCGGGGATGAGCTCGAACAGGGCAAGGCCCACCACGGCGCCGGCGGACAGGCCCGTCACGAAGCGCATGTTGCGCCCGAGCCGAAGCGCGAGCAGGCCGCCGGCGTAGGTGCAGGCGAACGCGCCCACCCCCAGCAGCCACATGCCGGAAGACTTGTCCATGGAAGCCCCTCGACGGCGCTGGCCCGGCGCCAAGCCCGCTGTCTCGTTATAAGGTAACTCGGGCACTTCCTGTTCGGCCCCGCCGGTTTTGGAGTCAAGCTGTTTCCGGCCGTGCGAGCCGAGGCGGGACGCCGCCTCCGCCGGAGATGTCACATGCTTTCGGTATGAAGGTACGTTGTAACATCTTTCCCGGCGCGCTATGGCGGCAGGCCAGGGCTTCGGAGTCTGTCGGGATGAGGCCTGACCCAGATCGGCGGGTCATGTTGCGGTGGGGCGCGGCGGGCGCCGGCCTCGCCGTCACGGGCCTGCTGTCGCCCTGGGCGCGCGGCCAGGGGCTCGACCCCTTCACCCAGGGGGTCGCCTCGGGCGACCCGCAGCCGGACGGGTTCGTGATCTGGACC
>CAXUCS010000099.1:0-7871 GCA_964249365.1 uncultured Caulobacteraceae bacterium
GCCCCAGTCGTCCTGCCGATCCGCGCGGGGGAGGTTCGCTCGAGGTCGTCGCCGAACGCGAGACCTCAAGGGCTAGGCGGGGTCCATCCTGGGTCTGGGGCGGAGACCGATCGCGCCGTCCAGTTTCGGGCGGGGAGCGGCGCGGCTTGAGGTGAGGGCCGCGAGGAGAGGGGGCGGCGCGGGAGCACGGTCCGCAGGCGACCGAGGGCGGACCAAGGTTCGGGAGTGCGAGGGCTTCCGGGGCGCGCGCTTTGTCTTGAGCCCCCCGCGGCGTCAAGGGCGACGCTGCGCATCGTCGCTCCGCGATCGGGACGCGCCAGGGCGCGCCCGACCCCTGACGCCGCTCCAGGGGCTCGGAACACGCGACGGTCCAGAGGCGCGGCCGGAAGGCCCGGGCCTCTCCGGAATCCTCCGGTCCTCATCAACTCGCCTTCAAGGACTTCCCGATGTCCCTTCTCCTGACCGCCGAACTCTCCTCCTACGAAGCCCTCTGCGCCGCCGCCGGCGACGAACGCCCCCACCCCGAGCAGGCCGAACTCGAGCACCTCGGCTCCGCCGTCCTCACCGAGGCCATGGACCTCCTGACCCACACCGCCCTGGAAGATCACCGCGCCACCATCGGCGAGGGCCTGCTCGGCGCCTTCCACTCCATCGCGCTCCGGATCGAGCGGGATCACGACCGGGCGGCCGACGAGGTGAAGCGCATCTCCCGCGATTTCGCCGGTGGCGAGATCGACGACGTGGAGCTGCAGATGGCCACCCAGCGGATGCACGCCGCGGCCGCGGCCCTGACCGCGATCGAGCTGATGCGCGAGGCGGCTTCGGAGACCTACACGGTGATCACCGGCGAGGTCTGGAGCCCCTGGAAAAGCTCTCTGCGACGCACCGCCTCCACCGCCGCCCAGCTGGACGCGCGCGAGGCCATCCGGTCCAGGAAGGCGCTGCGACACGCCGCTTCGAACCCGGGCGACCAAGTGGTGGCTTTCCGAGGCTCGCCGATGGCCGACACCGCTGAGGACGCCGGCCGCATCTTCGACGCCCTGAACTGGGCCTTGAAGACCTGGCCGCAGATGAAGCTCGCCACCACGGGCCTGAAGGGCGCCGAGCGGCTGGCGCTCTCCTGGGCCAAGCAGAAGCGCGTCGACGTCATCCTCGCGCGGACCGACTTCAACCGGTACGCCAAGGCCGCCCCGTTCCGGGCCAACGACCAGCTGATCGAGCTCGAGCCGGTCTGCATCCTGACGCTCGCGAACACCCTGAACCCGCAGCGGGCCGCCAACCTCCAACCCTTCGGGCCGGCGATGAACGCCGGTCAGAAGGCCGAGGAGAAGGGCTTCCGCCACCTGCCGATCCGGTTCCGGGCGGCCGCCTGAGCCGCTCATCATCTCCCGCCCCGTCCGGTTCGCCGGGCGGGGCTCTTTCTGCTCCGCACGTCGATCGGGGAGGTGGTGGAGCCTGGCGCTTCGAGTCTGCGTCCGATTCCGGCTACAACAGCACTTCGTCTATCCGTCTCGGTCGAGCCTGATCCCGGAAGACCTCCAGCTCCAAACGTCAGGGCCCGCATGTGCTGAACGCCAAGCTCTCCCAAGGTATCGTCACCCTGCGCCCCTTCGTGCCGTCGAAGGATTTCGAGCTCAGCAAGCGGTTCTATGCCGATATCGGCTTCGACGTGTCCCCTCTGGGCGACAGCGTCGCCAACGTCCAGATTGGCGACTTCGCCTTCCTCTTGCAGAACTACTTCGTCGACCAGTGGGCGGCGAATTTCATGATGCACCTCCTGGTGACCAATCTCGACGGCTGGTGGACGCACATCTCCGGTCTGGACTTGAGCGAGCGTTATGGCGTCCGAACCCTGCCGCCGGAGATGCAGTCCTGGGGACTTAAGGTCGCCTACGTCGACGACCCGTCCGGGGTGCTCTGGCACATTGCTGAGGATGGGCCTTAGAGGTCAGACCGGGTGCGGGGAGCGTCGCCTGGGCGGTGGGAGTCTGTCCGGCTGGCGAGCCTCCCCCGGGCGCCGGGCGCTCGTAGCGCCTGCTGCTCCGGTCAGCCCGCGATGAGCTTCGCCATCTCTCGGACGGCGTTCACCACATCCTCCCGATGGGCCTCGAAGTCGGCGGCGGGGTCTATCTTCCCGTCGTCGGCCTCGATGCGCTCGCGCGAGAGACGCAGCGACGGCATGGCCTCGACCAGCCGCATCTTCACGCCGGTGAGCACCTCGCGCAGCTGAGCCGCGCGCTTTCCGCCGCCATGGCCGCCATAGCTGATGATGACCGCCGGCTTGTCTCGCCATTCCTTGTAGAGGTGGTCGATGGCGTTCTTCAGGGCGGCCGGATAGCCCCAATTGTACTGCGGGGTCACGAAGATCACCGCGCAAGCCCCGCTGACTTTCTCGCTCCAAGCGATCGTCGAAGCCAAAGTGTAGCCGGCCTGCGCCGGGATGCCCGGCTCGTCATCCAGCCCCAGCCCGAGGTCCTTCAGATCGATGACCTGGAACGAGAGCCCCGAGGCGCCGCCCCAGCTCCGCAACCCACTCGGCGATTGCGGGCGAGCGACGGGCGGCGCGGGTGCTGCCCGCGATCACCAGGACAGGGGTGGTGGTCATCTCGAGCCCCAACCGGCGAAGCTGGACAGCAGGGTGTTCAGGGCGGCCATCGGCTGGCCTTGTTCCCAGAACCGCTTGCCGACGACGTAGTGGCCAGCCTCCGTTTTCTCCAGGAGCAGCACCGTTCCGTCCAACACGACCATGCAGTCGTCGCCCGGTCCGGCCAGCACATCGTCGACCGACGTCAGAGCCGCCTGGACGCGGATCTGCTCATCGGGGGTGAGGACGCGATCGACTTGGTCCTTCAACGTGCCGGGATCGTAGCCGCCCTTGCCGGAGAGCCGCTTGGCGATCATCCGCAAGCGACCGTCCGCCTGTTCGATGATCCTGAAGCTCGCCGGAGCGGTCCAGGTCGGGATGTCCGTGAAGCGCCAGGTGGGTCTCGCCGAGGCGGTGGCCGCTGCGGCGAGAGACGGCTCGTCCGCCCGGATCCAGACCGCCGTGTACCAGCCTGCCTCGAACCCCGAGATCTCAGGCTGCTTCGGCCCTCGTCCGCAACCCCTGACGGGATCGTTGAGGGCGGCCGGGCTGAAGAAGGTGGCCGCTTGGATTGGGGGCGTCGCCACCAGCTGCGCGGCGAGGATCAGCGAGATCATGGTCGCTCACCTTGGCCAGATCAGGAACGGCCCTGAGGAAAGTGCTCGACCGGCTCCGGGATGGCCACCCAGCTGAGCTTGCGCTCCTCCCAAACGGACCGGACGGGCGCTGGATAGGCTGGATCGCCGAAGGCGCCGACGGCGACACCCAGCATCGTCGGGTGCTTGCCTGCGCGGGCGTACACGGTCGATCCGCAGATCGGACAGAAGAAGGTCTCGAACTTGCCCCCAGTTGCGGTCGGCCTCTCGTAGCGGACAGCCTCTCCTGTGACGTCCAGCCTATCGCTCGGGTAGTAGGCGAGCAGCCCGAACGGTGATCCGCTCCGGCGCTGGCAGTAGCCGCAGTGACACGCAACGACCGCCGGGCTCGGACCCGGCACGGTGACCGAGAGCTGACCGCACTGGCACTTCGCTTCCACTCGGGCCTCCCACAGGGTCGCCATGCCGACGCGAGGCGGCAGGTCTTTCGCAGAGTGTATGACCTTCGCCCGAAGGCCATCACCCCTTCTGGCGCAGCGGCTCCGGCTTGCGGTGTTCAGGCACGATCTTGTGCAGGTGATCATGCACCACCTCCGCGCTGAAGGGCTTGGCTATGAAGGTCGCCTTCTCGGGAAGCTCGCCGGGCTGTGGAGAGCGGCGGCCGGACGCTACGATGATGGAGATGGCCGGCCAGTGCTGATCGGTGTGGCGGGCCAAGCCGAACCCGTCGAGGGACCCGGGCATCTCGACGTCGGTGAAGAGCACCGTCAGCCGATGGCCGTGGAGCTGGAGCACCCGCAGGCCCTCGTCCGCGTGCATGGCGGTGAGGACCTCGAAGCCGGCCTCCTGGAGAATGGCCGAGGCGTCCGAAAGGATGACGGCGTCGTCGTCCACCACGAGGGCGAGGGGCTTCTCATTTGACGGCATGGCAGCTTAGCGCAGGGCTGAGACAAAGGTTCACCCCGTCTCCGAGGGGGCGCCTCCCTGCGGGGACTAGGCTCTAGACACCGGCTTGCGCCGGCCCCCGAAGCCCCTCACGGGTTTTCGCCCGCCGAGCCGCCTGCAGAGCCGCGCTGTGCGTGTCTCTTCCGGCTGCAGGTGACGATCCCGGGCGCGGCCTGGGCACGCCGCTCAGCTTTGTGTAGCCTGGTCCATGGCTCGAACGCTTGAGGCCTCGCATGACGAGAGACTGGCTTCTAGGGATCATGGTGTCAGTCTCGACCCTCTCAGCGGCCGTGACGGCGCGTGCCGCCGACGCGGAAAACTTCCGTGTCGCGAGCGCGCCGATGGAGAGCAAGGAGGCGCGAGGGGTTTTCGATAACTATCTCAGGAAGATCGATCCTCGGCTACATGCTCGTGACTGCAGCATGATCATCTACAGTCATCCCGGCTCAGCCGAAACCATATATGGCGGTGCGTGTCGGTTTGATACCGGCGCCGATGTGACGGTTTGCGGAGACACCGGAGTGGGTGAGTTTGCTCTCAGCTGGGGCGCTGCGACAGGCGAGGACGCGGTCAAGAGGTTTGCGGCCACGAACTGTCCCGGAGGCTGAAGGCGAGGCTCTAACACCCTCCTCTCACCTTCCCTCGACCTGTCCGCGTCCCGGTTGAGGAATCCGCACCTCGCAAAGGCCGGTTCACGTAGAACGCCGCCGCCCGAAGGCGATCCGCCCCCTGGTGGAGAGACCGTACCCCGAAGCGACTGATAAAGTCAGTGCTATAGCAATGGCTGCATCAATCGCCCTGCGGAGGAAGCCTCTCTAGAGGTCCTTGCAGCCGACCTCATCAGCCAGGACTGGAACAGGATGACCGATGTCGCTCAAGACCCTCGCGCTTCTGGCGTTCGCGGCCGCACTCACCTCGCAGGGGGCCGCCGTGGCTGAACACCCCGGTCATGTCACCGGCGTGGGCGGCGTGTTCGTCAAGAGCAGAGACCCCAAGGCGCTCGCGCGGTGGTATCGTGAGGTGCTGGGGCTGGAGGTCGCGTCCTGGGGTGGAGCGGCTTTGCCGTTCGATGCGCCGGGCCATCCGCCGAAGGTCTCCTGGACCGCCTTCCCCGACACCAGCGACTACATGAGCCCGTCGACCCGGGAGTTCATGATCAATTTCGCGGTGGACGACATGGACGCCATCCTCGCGCGGGTGGCGGCCAAGGGCGTGCCCATCCTCAAGCGCGACGACCACGACCCCTTCGGCCGGTTCGCCTGGATCCAGGATCCCGACGGCACCAAGATCGAGCTCTGGCAGCCGAAGAGGAGCTAGGCCGAGGTCTCGGAGCCTTCCGAGCGACGGCGACGCCACGGCGTCAAGGGTTCATACCGGGGGATGTCTGTGGCGCCGCTCCTCGTCACACGCAAAAGCTTCCTCTCGACGAGATGAAGCACGGCGTCCTGCACGCTGCGCTTGGAGAGGCCGGTCCGCTCCGCAAGCTGGGCATGACTGAGGCGTGGCGCCGTCCCATCGGAAGCCGTCAACGCCAGATAGACCAGGAAGGCCGACGCGCGGTGATCGTGACCGACCAGGTCTCTCATGAGCGCGTCGAGAACGTACGCGTCCAAGGTGTAGCGCCTGTCGCTCATTGCTATAGCACTAAGCTCGCAAGGTCCGCCGCGCAAAGGGCGGTTCGACGCCCGCTCGGGAGCATCCGATGCTCAAAAGGCTCAACTATGTGGGCATCCCGACGCGGGACCAGGACCGGGCGCTGACGTTCTGGACCGAGACGATGGGCTGCCTCATCGCCACCGATCGCCTCATCGGGGAGAAACGCTGGATCGAGCTCACCATCCCCGGGGCTCAGACCGGCTTGCTGCTGTTGACGCCGGAGGGCCAGGAGGACCGGGTCGGGACCTTCTTCAACGGGTCCTTCGGCTGCGACGACGTTCACTACGCCTACGAGAAGCTCTCAGCACGGGGTGTGGAGTTTGTCGCGCCTCCAGAGGACAAGCCTTTTCCCCACGTCTACTTCAAGGATCCTGACGGAAATACCTTCTTCTTATCCAGCCGCTAAGGTGAGCTCTTGGAGGCTCAGACCGCGTTTCCGCGCCGAGCTCGGTGAATCCCCGGATGGCGCTCACAATGTCCTATCTGTGAGCTTCGCAATCGCTCTCGGTGTCTATCTTGCCGTTGTCGGCTTCGATGCCCTCGCGCGAGAGAGCAGGGACGGCCTGACGCCGACGCGTTGACCTCGCGCTCCAGGAACAGGAGCCGAGCGGGATCGCAGGATACTGGCGCAGGGACGCCATCGCGATCGGCAGCTTGAAGGCGCGGCGGCCGCGCGCAGGGATGCGCCTGCAGGTCGGGAGCCCGCGAAGCCGATCCTCAAGGTGAAGCCGAGGGTGTGGTTCATCCGATCGGGTTCGCGGCTCAGGATTGGGCGGCGCGGGCTCGCCTTACCGGTCCGGCTGCGTTGGGCGAGGGAGGGGCACGATCTCGGCTGTCGGCAGCCCGAGCAGCTGCTCGCGGATGGCGAGCGGCGAAGGGCGGAGGTCGCCGCTGAAGTGGTGGGTCGTGTAACCGGCGCTGGCCGTCAGCTGGTCCTGCTCGGCGTCGCGCCCGTCCACGGGCGTGGTGTCGTCCAGTTCGACGAGGGCGAGGACGGACAGGTCCGTGCGGGCGGCGATGACGTAGTCCACCCGCGCCTTGGAGATCCTGTCCTGGGCGGCCTTTCCGCTCCGGCCGCCTTGGGTGGGGTGCATGAGGGCCGCTAGCGAGACCTGGGGCAGGATCTGGTACTCGGGCAGGGCGTGGCGCAGACGCCTGTAGAAGTCGTGCTCGGCGTCGTTGAGGAGCGGCCTCGCCGCAAAGGAGGCGGCCTCGGGCTTGCGTTTCAGCCGGCCGAGCGCCAGGGCGAGAAGGCTGACCGGCAGGACGATCAAGACGCCGGCGATCGCGCGCGCTCTGGGCATAGCAGACCCCCGACGACTGACCCGGCTAGACGCGGGTGGGAGGAGCGGAAGGCCGGCCCAAAGCCTCTCGCGGGTAGTGTAGCGGAGGCGATCTTCTTACGGGAGTGCCCTTTGTTTCGTGCGACGGGGGGACGCAGCGAGACACAGGGCGACGCTCAGCTCTACCGGAGCAGGGCGCCCGTCTGGCGCGTCTCCGAGACGATCTTGTGGACTTTCCGGACGCCGCCACCTCCGAACGACCTTTCCCGAGAACCGAAGAGCGCCGTGGTCCGGCGACCCGGTGGGCCTTGAGGCGGAGCGATCCGGAGGGAGCCCCGCGGTCAGGAGCTTGAGGGTGGATGCGCCCGAGAGACGGTCGCCGGGCTCGTCGAACGGCAGTTGGGGGCATCGGTGGGCCTGGGCGTGTGGTGGGATCACGCAGCTGAGGAGGCGAACGGACGCGAGATCGCAGATGGGCGCCTCCCCTGCGGGGACGGGGCTCTAGTCGCCGCCTCGCGGCGGCTCCCGAAGCCCCTTGCGGGTCTTCGCCCGCCGCGGCGCCTGCAGAGCCGCGACGCGCGTCTCTTCCGGCTGCGGGTGACGATCCCGGGCGCATCGGTCACCGGCCCTGGAACAGGTGTTCGACGCGGACCGACTCCACCCCGACCGAGGCGGCGATGGCGTCTGCGATCCTGCGGGCGGCCGAGGCGCTCACCTCGGCCACGGTGACGTCCGCCACCGAGCGTCCCGCGACCGACGCCAGCTGGAGGCGGCGCAGCTCGGCGCCCCCGGCGCTCACGGCGGTGG
>CAXUCS010000100.1:0-7821 GCA_964249365.1 uncultured Caulobacteraceae bacterium
CTACACTGCAGCCGCCGAAAAGGGCGATGACGCCGCTCAGGAGGATCTCGCCGGGCAATACCTGGAGGGGCACGGCGTTCCACGCGACTTGGTCTAGGCTCACCTGTGGTACAATCTCGCCGCCAGCGCGCATGTCAGCGACGAGGTCCGCGAGCGGCGGAAGGCCGGTCGGGAAGCCGCCGCCAAGCAGATGACCCCAGCGCAAATGGCCGAAGCTCAGCGGCTGGCCCGTGAATGGAAGCCTGCGCTTTAAGGCGAGCGGCCCTTGGTTACCTAGTGAATAGTGTTTAACGCATGGTTCGCTGAGCTATGGTCGGTTACGACCCAATAGCGAACATCCGACACCAACAAGCAATCCCGAGAACGGCCGTTTAGAACCCAACAAGCTAGCGGCCGTGGGAAGTGGCAGATTCTACGTCCCCGTTGTGAGCCAGCTATCAATCTGTTTCTCCAAAAGCTCTTGGCCTACCCGGGCGTGTACGTGCCCTTGCCTCTCCTGCTCCGGTTCCGAGAGGTTTCGCAGCCGCAGACGTTCCTGGCCTAGGAGGTGCTCGCGCTCTCCAAGATGAACTGGAACAACACCCAGTTCGACGGGGGCACGCCGATCACTGTCGCAGCCGCACGCAAGGTCGGCGACATCCTCAAGTTCGTGCCCGAAGGCCGACGCATCGCGCCGCGGTACTCGTTATACATGTAGAGGGATGCCCGGGAGGGCGATGAGGAGAGCCCATGCGACTATTGGCGTTCAGGGTCGAGAACTACCGCAACATCGAGGACAGCGGCTGGATCGAGCTGGAGCAGGTCACCGCCTTGGTGGGGCGCAATGAATCGGGCAAGACCACGCTCCTCAAAGCCCTGCACAAGTTCAATCCAGCCACAGCCGAGCCGTACGACGCGCAGCGCGAGTTCCCGAGGGACCGCTACACGACCCAATACGGCAGGCAGACGGCCTGGCCGGTGTGCTCTGTGCGGTTCGCGCTGGAAGGAACCATCGCCGCCACGCTCGCAGGCCTGCTTCCGCAAGGGGCGACCCTGCCGCGCACGGCGACGGCCACGCGCCGTTACGACGGAAGCCTGACCGTCGGCTTCGATCCGCCCCTGGCCGTCGCGGCCCTTCCCGCCACCGCGATCGTGGAGGCGCTGGATGTGTTCGGCAAGGCCGCCCGCCGCCTGGAGGCTGGCCAACCGGAGCACGCGGAAGCCATGAAGGCCGAGCGTGCCGCCCTGATGGCCTGGGCCACGGCCTGGAAAGACAGGTTCAGAGGCATCGCGAACCTCAACACGACCGCAGGGGTGCAGAACCTCGAAGCTTTCAGGACGGACGCCGACGGCCATTCCACGCCAGCCTCGGCCGACCTCTTCGACGCCCTGCAGGCCAGTGTCGAACCCGTCCTGGACCTGGCGCGTCGGCCGGATCCCGGTCCCCAGGCCCGCCAGGCGGTAGCTGACGCCCTGCCGGTATTCATCTACTTCGAGAACTACGGCATCCTGGACAGCGCGGTCTGGCTGCCGCGGTTCATCGAGGACGCCAAGCGGGAGCCCACCGCCTCCAGGGTGCGCACCATCAACGCAATGTTCCGGAAGGTGGGCCTGTCCGCAGAGGATCTAAGGCAGTTGGGCGTCGAGGCCGGGCTAGCCTACACCGCCCGGAACCAGCCCGTGCCGCCGGAGGTCTCGGCCGTGGACCAGCGGCGCAAGGAGGAGCGCGCCATCAAGCTGAGCTCGGCCTCCGCGGCCATCACGGGACAGTTTGGCGACTGGTGGTCGCAGCGCCGCCACCGCATTCGCTACGACGCCGACGGCGACTTCTTCCGGATCTGGGTATCGGACAACCGGCGGCCGAACGTGGAGATCGAGCTCGAGTCCCGGAGCAAGGGCTTCCAGTGGTTCCTGTCGTTTTACCTCGTGTTCCTGGTCGAATCCGACGAGGGACACAAGGACGCCGTGCTCCTTTTGGACGAGCCGGGGCTCAATCTGCATCCTACGGCGCAGCAGGAGCTGATCGCGTTCTTCGAGAACCTCTCGCAGCGCAACCAGCTCGTCTACAGCACCCATTCTCCGTTCCTGATCGACGGCGAGAACCTACAGCGGGTCCGGCCGGTCGTGGAGGGAGACGACGGCCACACCAGGGTTTCCGAACCGGGCATGTGGCCCAAGGACCGTGAGACCATCTTCCCGCTCCAGGCGGCCGCGGGCTACGCCATGCTGCGCAACCTGCTCTCCCGGCACGACAACGTCCTGGTCGAGGGCATGACTGACTACTATCTGCTGACGGCCCTGAGCCACCATTGCGCCGGAAAGGGACTGGCTGCCCTGCCCGAGACCACGCACATCGTGCCCTGCGGCGGCGTGCCCATGGTCAGCAAGCTCGCCGCCCTGTTCCTGGGCGAGCGGGTCCGGCCGCTGGTGCTCCTGGACGGCGACAAGGCGGGGCGGGAGGGACGTGCAGGGCTCCATCGGGAGCTGTACAAAGGCCACGAGGCTGGCGTCTTGCTGCTCGACGATGTGCTCGGCGGCGAGGGGATGGAGATCGAGGATCTCGTTGGCGAGAAGGCTTTCCTGGCGGCAGTGAACGCCACGTCGGCGTCGTCGCTCACCTTGACCGCCGAGGACCGCGGGGCTGGCGGCACCGTCAAGGCGATCGCGGCGGCTGCCAGGAGGCTGGGCGTCAACCTGCCGGATAGTTGGAAAGTCGCCTCCGCCCTCAAGCTCGTCGGCGGTTGGACGGGTGGCAAGGCGGCCCCTCCGCCCGAGGCCCTGACCAGGGCGGCCACTCTATTCGAGGCCATCTCCGCACGGCTGACGGAGTTGAAGTAGATGGATGGAAGCAAGGTGGGAACGGTGCTGATCCTGCTTGAGTCCTGGGATCCCCAAAGTCTCCTTCTGGAGTCCAAGGCGGAGATCGAGATGGCCCGGATCCTGGAGACCGGCCCTGGCACCCAGGCCCGGGCGGTCTTCGCCCGCGCCGACGGCTGGCATGGGGCGCTCAAGGCTGTGGCCGACGACCCGTCCGTCGTGGCACGTGCCAGGGTGGTCGTCTTCCCGCAGGTGCCGGTGTCCCGCTTCCGTGCCGACTTCCTGGTCGTGTGCGCCACCGTGGCTCCGGTCACGAAGCGGTCGTCCCTGTCCCGTTTCGGCTTCTTCGTGGAATGCGACGGCCGGATAGGCCATGCCGAAACACCCGGACAGGTGGCCGACGACATCGAGCGGGAGGCGCTGATACGGCAGCAGACCGGGATGACCGTCCTGAGGTTCAGCGGCGCCGAGGTCATGTATCAGCGCCGGGAGGTCCAGGCCGTCCTGGCCGCCCAGGTCGAGGCGATGGCGGCGCTGCGGGAGCACGGGGAAGCCGTCCAGACCGAGGCCGTCGCGGTGCTCGAAGCCGTGGCCTCGCTGAGTGCCCACCGCTCGCTGCGGACCGACTACACCGTGCGGAACTCGGCGAGGTCGCAGACGGAGGCATACGATGCATCCGACCCGTTCGGCGAGTGGGACGTCCCCGACGAAGTGATCCGAGAGGCTGGGTTGGACGCCTTCCTGGACCTGCGGGTCCGTGTCGCGCGCCTGCACCACGCGGTCGCACGTACGCGTCAATCAGCGCCCGACATCGACGTCCTCGAGCCTGGAGGTGACCTAGTGCCTTTCCGGCAGGCTTTCGACCTAGCCGTGGAGGGCGTGGTCAGGCGCTCTCAATCCTCGATCACGGACTGACCTCGTCGGCTACGTCGGCGCCCGCCACGTGGTCGCTTGCAGGACGTCCGTCCGCCAGGGCGGCGGCTTTCGGGAGGTGCGGCATGCTCGATACTCTACGGGTGTTCGACGGGCGGCTGAGCCAGCGGGTCAGAACGGGCGCGGTATTATCCCAGAGCATTCCTCGGCGTATAGCATAGAAAGCTGTGTCTGTCAGCCGGGTGGGGATGAATGCCTCGCAGGCGTGCCGCTCCGTGGTATTGGATGTCGGCACCGGGATTCAAACGCTAAACGATTCCGCTCAGGAGGGAACGTGTTCCGACTGGTAAGTGCACCGGCACTTCTTGCCGCCTCTTTGCTAGTAACATCTCCAGTCAAAGGTGATGAAGTCGGCCCGAAAGTGTATGTTGGATCAGATGGTGTCACCGAAAACTTCGGAGCGCGAGAAGCGCCCTATGCCGGATTCCTTTACCTCCCTCAATCGGCCGTGCCTGGCGGCTACAATGAGATATCGCATCACTACACGAAAACAGAATATCTGGTCACCTTCCGAAAGGTGATTGAAAGTGTGCGTTACAGTATTGATGTGACTGAAAGTAACGTCGTAAAGTTTTTTGAGCCTCACCAGTATGAGGTCGCAAGAGAGTTCATTTGGAACGGGCAAGCCGGGCGCGTTCTCTCATATCGTGAACACCTGACCGACCGACAGGCTATGGTTCTCTACTGGATGAACCCTCCCAAGCAGCGCATCTCCATTGACGTCGAATCAGACGCTTTAAACCCCATTTCCCCTGACGAGCTCATCGGTCTTCTTGTGGCTATGAAGCTCGCAACGACCGTCCCTGCACTCGTCAACCCTTTTCCGAGACCTACTCCAGGTTGGCCGTAGGCTTACGGCTCATCACAGACGACCGAACAAGGCTGGCCATCCCTTCAGAAGGGATATGGCTTGTGGACACTGCGGCCCCATGCCGCTTCGGTCAGGGTGAATGCGCCCTGATCGCTTGTCTTCGAAGACTGCTTGCCAGCCGAACCGGCCCTCCTTGACTATCCAAGCCGCCCGTCTACCGTTGCCATTGTGAATTCCGTTCCGGCCCCAACGTTCCGCCTGCGCGATCTCATCGCCTCGCGGAACTGGCGGACCGCGTTCTTCACCACCTACTCGCTCAGCCTGTCGTTCTTCGAGGCCGTCGTCCTCCACGCCTTGAGGCAGGCTGGCGTGCGCACCACCTCCATCGCCGTCGACCTGGACGGCTACCGGTCGACACTGGGCGAAAGAGGCGCTGCCGACGCGGGACGGACCTACGACCTGGTGCCGGTGATGCCGCGGAAGGGCATCTTCCATCCCAAGCTCATGGTGCTCGATGGGAATGCTGGACCACGGGTGGTCGTCGGCTCCGGCAATCTCACCTTCCGCGGTTGGGGCGGGAACATCGAGGTCGCCGAGCACCTGAGCCCGGCCGCCACGCCCCGTGCGTTCCTTGACATCGCCGACTTTCTGGACCGGCTGTCCGCGGCCGCCGGAGCGAAGGACGGGCTGGCGAGCGAACGCGACGCGGTGCCTCCAGGATTGGCCGAGCACTGCCGCGCGGCAAGCCGGGCAGGCAGCGGCGACGCCATGACGAGGGTGCTGCATTCGTTGGACCGGCCGATCGCCGAACAAGTGGCCGAGGCCGCGGCGGACATGGGAGGCGCATCTTCCCTGCTGGTTGTCTCTCCCTTCTTGCGGCTGGCCGCCATCAAGGGACTGGCGGACCAGATGTCCTGCGGCGACGTCGCCGTCTGCGTACCCCTACGCTCGCCGGAGCAGTTCGACTTCGCCGCAGCGCGCGAGGTAGGGCTGGATGCCAAGCCGGTCACCGCTGACCCGTTCCAGGACGCCGACCGGCCGCTCCATGCCAAGATCCTCGAGATCCGCTGTGTACGAGGCCATCTGACGCTGTCCGGCAGCGTCAACGCGACCACAGCGGCCATGATGTCCACCGACAACGTCGAGCTGGCCGTGCTGCGCGTGAACGGTCATCCGGAGCTGCTCGGCTGGCGGGCCTGCCCGGAGCCTGCCCCCGCAACGGCGGCCATCGTCGCCGGGGAATCGCAGCCATGCCTCGTCGCCCGGCACGAGGGCGCCCGCATCACGGGACGCCTGTTCAGTGTCCTCCAGCCGCAGGGCACATGGCAGGCGACGGTCGGCGCTGGCGACCCCGGCCAGGCCGTCGAGGTCGACCCGGACGGCCGGTTCGCCTTTCCAGGCCGCGTGGATCCTCTCCAGTTCGGCCGAGCGCCGCAGCTCACCCTGGCCAGGGATGGTGTCGCAGCCACCGGTTGGCTCGTCCTTGAGCATGTGCTCTCCGCGGTGCGCGAGCGCGGCCCCATCGCCGAGGCCATCACCCGGGTCCTGGCTGGCGCCGGGGTCGCGGACGACATCGCGGCGATACTCGCCTTCTTCGCCGAAAATCCGGAGGCCCTGGCGCAAACGGAGGTGAGTGCGTCCACGGAGCGCGAGCGGAAGGTTCACGCCGGGGCCGCGGGGATGGTCGACCTGGACAGCCTGGAGCCCGCGGACGCGACACTGTACGGCAGCGCGGGGCTTCCGGGCTTCAACGGCATGAGCGGTTTCGAACGCCTCCTGGAAAGCTTGCGCTCCCGCTGCGAGCCGCGCGCCATGTCGCCCAACGCGGATCTGCGCACCCAGGGGGGCGAGACCCTCTCGAGCGAGGAAGGCGTGGATGACGACGCCGCGGACGAGGGAGACGACACGGTCGCCCGGATACCGGCCAGCGCCGTCTCAAGAACACTCGACGCGCTGTTCGCGCGGGCGGCACAGGCTGGCCCCTCGGGCCGCGATCTCATGCGCTATGTGCTCGGCTTCATCAGGTTCATGTCCGGCCATGTCAGGCCCGAGGACCGCGACGAGTTCGTCACGGAGAGCATCGACCGCTGGATGGAGCAGGTTTGGTCGGCGCGCAATGATACGCCCGCAGCATCACCGGACGAGCTCGGCCGAATCTTCGCCGCCGTCGTCACCGGCAAGGTGCTGACCGGAGGATTGCGGCCGATGTCAGCACACGCGATGCTCCAGTCATGGCGAGGCGGCCTGATCGGACACGGCTGGGTCGGCCCGGCGATGCCCAACGGCGACGGCCCACTCGAGCAGTGGCTGGCGCCTGGGTTCGCCAGCGATCCCTGGGTGGATGCCTGGCGACGCGTCCTGTCATCTAGCACGCATTGGTCATGGGTGCGACGGTTAGCGGACGCGCTGGCAGCCGGTCCCGCGCAACCCGAACTCTCGCCCTACACGACCGCTGACGAACGCCAGCGCATCGGGCGCGCATTCGCGTCGACGGACCCGAAGCAGCGCCGGAGCGTCATCGCCGTGCACGACGTCCGGGGCGACGTCGCCTGTCCGCGCCATGGTGTCGTCCTGCCGACGTCCGAGGCCCACCGGTTTCGGTCGGTCCGGATGGCCAAGGCGGATTGCTGCGGTGCCATCCTCCTGAACCTGGACCTTCGCCATGTCCCGCATCCCCCTTGAGGCCCTCGACGCCGCGGCCGCCGAGCGGTCGCATTATAGTCTGGTCGCGCCATCGCAGCTCGAACCTGGCGGCATCGATCCGCTCGGCATGGGTGCGGTGAACCTCGGACTGGCAATATCAGCCTTGCCGGGCATCAACAACGTGACGTCCAGGATCCGGGTCTACAGCTTCCTGGCCTGGGCTTGGTGGAAGGCGCGGAACTGCCTCAGGGAGCGCGACGGCACCAAGGTGGACGCCAAGGAGTTGCAGGCCCTGGTGGATCGATGGGAGGTCCTGTTCGTTCGGTCCAACATGCTCCACGGGACCAATGACGGGCTTCCCGGCCGCCAGAAGCTGGGCGGAGCCCTCCCGGGGGAGGGAAGCTTTGTGATGGAGGGCGAGCAATGGGATCGGCTGCGGGCGGCGCGCCACAGCGGCCAAACCAGCCTTCAGGCGGCGGTCACTTACGGTCCGTCGACCAAGGCCTTGCAGTGGGTCGTCCCCCGAGAGCACGGCACATTCGTTTCCGCGGAGCAGGTCATGGCGGCGGTCGAGGCGTTTGACGTGTTGAGTTGCATTGAGATCTGACCCGGAGAGGGCCTGAGTTTTCATCGAGAAA
>CAXUCS010000101.1:0-7778 GCA_964249365.1 uncultured Caulobacteraceae bacterium
GAGGCCGAGCGCTCCGGCCTCGTCGCCCGGGTGGTCCCCGCCGACCGGCTGCTGGACGAGGCAATGGAGGCGGCCCGCAAGATCGCGGGACAGTCGCCGCTCGCGGTGGTGATGTGCAAGGAGCTGGTGGACGCGGCGGGAGAGACCACCCTCGCCCAGGGGGTGCGCACGGAGCGCCGCCTGTTCCATTCCCTGTTCGCCTTCGAGGACCAGAAGGAGGGCATGGCCGCCTTCACCGAGAAGCGGACGCCGACATTTCGAGGACGATGAAGTGAACGCGCAAACTACGTCCGCCGAACAGGTCGAGGACGAACTCGGCCATACCGAAGCGCCGCCGATCGAGCGCGAGGCCATGGACTATGACGTGGTGATCGTGGGCGGCGGTCCCGCCGGCCTCGCGGCCGCCATTCGGCTCAAGCAGGGCGCGGCCGAGGCCGGCGAGGAGGTCAGCGTCGCGGTGCTGGAGAAGGGCTCGGAGGTCGGGGCCCACATCCTGTCCGGCGCGGTGATCGACCCGGCGGGCCTGCGCCGCCTCTTCCCCGACTGGAAGGAGAAGGGTTGCCCGCTGGAGACGGAGGTCACCCAGGACAGGTTCCTGCTTCTCGGCCAACGCAGCGCCACCGACATCTCCTGGCTCCCCATGCCGTCGTTCATGAAGAACCACGGCTGCTACATCGCTTCGCTCGCCAACGTCTGCCGCTGGCTGGCGATCCAGGCGGAAGAGCTGGGGGTGGAGATCTACCCCGGCATGGCGGCGTCCGAGCTCGTCTACGAGGGCGAGGTGCTGAGGGGCGTGGTGGCCGGCCAGTTCGGCATCGGCAAGGACCGCGAGCACAAGGCCGACTACCAGCCCGGCATCGAGCTCCGCGGCCGCTACGTCTTCCTGGCGGAAGGCGTGCGGGGCTCGCTGTCCAAGATGGTGCAGAAGAAGTACGGCCTCTGCAAGGATGCCGACGTCCAGAAGTACGGGCTCGGCATCAAGGAGCTGTGGCAGGTCCCCGACGACACGTTCAAGCCGGGCCTGGTCCAGCATACGCTTGGCTGGCCGCTTGACGACAGGACCGGCGGCGGCTCCTGGATGTACCACTTCGGCGAGAACTACGTCTCGATCGGCTTCGTGGTGCATCTGAACTACGCCAATCCTTACCTCTCGCCCTTCGACGAGTTCCAGCGCTTCAAGACCCACCCGGCGATCCGCAAGGTGCTGGAAGGCGGCAAGCGCGTCGCCTACGGCGCTCGCGCGATCGTGGAAGGCGGCGTGCAGTCGGTGCCGGAGCTGAGCTTCCCGGGCGGCGTGCTGCTCGGCGACAGCGCGGGCTTCGTCAACGTGCCGAGGATCAAGGGCAGCCACAATGCGGTGCGTTCCGGCATCCTGGCGGCGGACGCGGCGCTGGAGGCGCTGCGCGCCGGGCGCGGCGGCGACACCCTGGCCGAGTACCAGGCGGCCTACGAGGCGAGCGACATCAAGAAAGAGCTCACGCTGGTACGCAACGCCAAGCCGCTCCTGACCCGGCTCGGCACCTTCAAGGGCACGGTGGCGGCGGGCGTGGACATGACCGTCACCAACCTGACCGGCGGCTTCTCCTTCCTCGGTACGCTGCGCCACAGGAAGACGGACGCGGAGGCGACCGGCCTCGCCAAGGACCACCGCCCGATCGTCTATCCCAAGCCCGACGGGGTGGTGAGCTTCGACAAGCTCTCCTCGGTGTTCCTGTCCAATACCAACCACGAGGAGGACCAGCCGGCGCACCTCCTGCTGAAGGACCCGAGCGTGCCGATCCGGGTGAATCTGCCGAAGTACGCCGAGCCGGCTCAGCGCTACTGCCCCGCCGGCGTCTATGAGGTGGTGCAGGACGAAGGCCATGACCCCCGTTTCGTGATCAACGCGCAGAACTGCGTCCACTGCAAGACCTGCGATATTAAGGACCCCTCGCAGAACATCGTCTGGACGACGCCCGAAGGCGGCGGCGGCCCGAACTACCCCAATATGTGAGGTTACTCTCGAGGGTATCAAAGATTTTCTGAATTGAGTCTGACGTTTAAAGCGTTTCTTCAAAGGGCCATACAGTCGGAGAGGGCCTGACTGCCCTCTCACCCCGCTCTTTAGCTGTAGTCGACGTCAAGCGGTTCTGCCCTCTTGGAATGTAGTGACGCCAGGAGTCGTCCTTATGTCTCGGTTAGCCTAAGATAATTAGGAGACGCTAACATTTGAGCTGACAGCCGTCGAAAGACGTCCGTAAAATGCGTCAACCGAGGCAGCGTGAAGCCACCCGACCACCAAGTCCGTCTTACGACGAGTCGACTGGCTTGCCTTAGACGTGCGTCCGGTCCGCCACCGTGGGTGGCTCCGTCGCCGCGACCGCGAGGGATGGAGACGTGGTTGTGCGCACCGAGATTGCCCGAGCCGCCGACGGAGCGGAGCTCGGCGGAGAGGTCGTGCAGCTTGTAGCTGACGACATGGGTCACGCCGCCCTCGCGCTGGATGCGCCCCTCCACCGAGATCATGCCGGCCGACAGGATGAGCCGGCGTTGCTTCTCGAAGAGCTGCGGCCACACAACCAGATTGGCGATCCCCGTCTCGTCCTCGATCGTGATGAACATCACGCCCTTGGCGCTGCCGGGCTTCTGGCGCACCAGCACCAGACCCGCGACGGTACAACGCCGGCCGTCGCGCACGCGCGCGGTCTCCGCACAGGTGACGATCCCTTTGTCCTGGAGGTCCTGGCGAAGGAAGCTGACCGGATGGCGCCGAAGCGTCAGGCCAACGCGGCCATAGTCCTCCACCACCTCGCGGCCTTCGGCCATCGGCCGGAGGCTGACGGCAGGCTCGATCACCTCGGGGCTTAGTCCGCCCTCGCGTGCGTCGGCCGCCGCGAACAACGGTAGCGCGGTGTTGCGCAGCGGCTTGATCGCCCAGAGCGCATCGCGACGGTTCAGCTTCATTCCGTCCAGGAAGGCGTCCGCGTCGGCCAGCTGCTCCAAGGCCGAGGTGGCGGCGCCCGATCGCCGCGTCAGTTCCTCCACCGACCTATAGGGTTGATCGGCCCGTGCGAGGATGATTTTGGAAGCCTCGTCCTCCCGGAGGCCCTTGGTCAGGCGGAGCCCCAGGCGGACCGCCATCCGGTCCTCGTCGTGGGTGGGTTCCAGCGTCGAGTCCCAGCGGGAACGGTTCACGCATGGCGGCCGGACCTCGACGCCGTGCTTCTGAGCATCTGACACGATCTGCACCGGCGCGTAGAAGCCCATGGGCTGGGCGTTGAGCAACGCGGCGCAGAACACGTCCGGGTGCCAGCACTTCATCCAGGAGCTGGCGTAGGAGATCAGGGCGAACGACGCCGCATGTGACTCGGGGAATCCACAGGAGCCGAAGCCTTCAAGCCGCGTGAAGGTCTCTTCGGCGAAGCTTTCCTCGTAGCCGTTGGCCACCATGCCCGCGATCAGCTTGTCGCGAAAGTGAGAGACACCGCCCGTAAACTTGAACGTCGCCATGGCTCTTCTTAATTGATCGGCCTCTCCGGGGGTAAAACCCGCACAGACGATCGCCAGCCGCATCGCCTGTTCCTGAAAGAGCGGGATTCCCAACGTCTTGTGGAGGACGCTTCAAGCTCGGGCTTGGGGTAGCTGACCGGCTCCAATCCCTCGCGGCGGCGCAGGTAAGGGTGGACCATGTCCCCCTGGATCGGACCCGGCCTGACGATCGCGACCTGAATGACCAAGTCGTAGAAGGTGCGCGGCGCCATCCGCCGGAGCATGTTCATCTGCGCCCGGCTTTCGATCTGGAAGGTCCCGAGCGTGTCGGCCTTGCGGATCATCGCGTAAGTGCGCGGGTCCTCGGCCGGGATCGACGCCAGGTCGAGCTGGATGTCCTTATGCTGGGCGAGGAGCTCAAAGGCGATCCTCATGCAGCCCAGCATCCCAAGGCCGAGCACGTCGACCTTCATGAAGCCGAGCGCGTCGATGTCGTCCTTATCCCATTCGATGACCTGCCGGTCGATCATGGCGGCCGGCTCAATCGGGACGAACTCGTCGAGGCGATCCTGGGTCAGGACGAAGCCGCCGGGGTGCTGGCCGAGCTGGCGTGGGGTGAGGAGCAGCTGGCGCGCGAGGTCCAGCGTCAGGCGGAGCCGGCGATCCTCCAGATTGAGGTTCAGCTCGGCCGCGTGCTCTTCCTTCACCCCGTCCTCGGACCACCCCCAGACCTGGGCGGCGAGCGCGCTCGTGACGTCCTCGGTCAGGCCGAGGACCTTGCCGACGTCGCGGATCGCACCCTTGGGCCGAAAGCGCATCACGGTCGCGCAGATCGCCGCCCGGTTCCGGCCGTAAGTGTCGTAGATCCACTGTATGACCTCCTCCCGTCGATCTTTGTCGACGTCGATGTCGGGGGGCTCTTTTCGCTCCATGCTGACAAAGCGCTCGAACAACAGGTCGTTGCGCTCCGGGTCTATGCTGGTGATGCCCAGGACGAAGCAGACGGCCGAGTTGGCGGCCGAGCCCCGACCCTGGCAGAGGATGCCTTTGCCCCGGGCGAATTGGACGATGGAGTTCACCGTCAGGAAGTAGGGCGCGTACTCCATCGCGCCGATCAGCTGCAGCTCGTGGAGGAGCTTGCCGACCACCACCTCGGGCACGCCCTCGGGATAGACCCTGTCCGCCGCTTCCCAGGTCAGCTTGTCGAGCGCCTGTTGGGCGGTCAGGCCGGGGATCAGGGATTCCTCGGGGTAGCGGTACTTCAACTCATCGAGGGAGAAGGTGCATCGCTCCGCCAGCTCGACCGACCTGACCAGCGCTTCCGGATGACGGGCGAACAGGCGCGCCATCTCCTCGGCGCGCTTCAGGTAACGGTCGGCGTGACGCTCGCGCCTGAACCCCACATCGTCGATTGTGGTGTGCTCGCGGATGCAGGTCACGACGTCCTGCAGGATGCGGTTGTCTGGGGTGGCGAACAGCACGTCGTTCGTCGCCACCGGCCGCACCCTGCAAGAGACCGCGAGGTTGGACAGGTCGTGGAGCCGGAGCGCGTCGCGGGGCCTCCGGCGGAGCGAAAGCGCCATATAGCTTCGATCCCCGAAGAGGGCGGCGACTCGGCGCAGGCGGGCGGCGCACGTCCCATCCGCCTCGTCGGGAACGAGCATGGCCAGCAACCCCTCCGACCAAGACTCCACGTCCTCCCAGTCCAGATCGCAGGCCGCCTTGCCGGCGCGCCCCTTGCCGAGCGTCAACAGCCGGCAGAGCCGGCCATACGCCGTCCGGTCGGTCGGGTAGACGAGGAGCGCGGTCCCGTCCGTGAGATCGAGCCGGCAGCCGACCACGGCCCGCACGCCCGTCGCCTTGCTGGCCTGGTGCGCCCGCACGATGCCGGCGAGGCTGGAGCGATCACAGACGGCGAGGGCCTCTATCCCGCACAGCGCCGCCTGGGAAAACAGGTCCTCAGGACTCGATGCGCCGCGCAGGAAACTGAAGTGGGAGGTCGCCTGCAGCTCGGCGTAGCGGATCACGCGAAGAGGCCGTGCAGGAACCAGGAAAGGTCGCCGGTCTCCTGAAGCTCGCCGTCGCCCTGGCGGAATAGCCAGAACCGCTCGCCGGCCTCGTCCTCGACGGAGAAGTAGTCGCGCACGGCCTGTGTCTCCGCATCACGGCGCCACCACTCCCCAAAGATCCGCTCCGGGCCGTCGGCGACCTTCACGCGCCGGCGCTGGCCCCGCCAGACGAAGAAGACCGGCGGCTGGTCCGGCAGCGGGGATGTCGCCAGGACCTTCTCCGGCGGCGAGAGCAGCCTCGATGGCCGCGGCCAGCGCGCCGGCCAAGTTCGGCCCGTCGTCGGCGTGCTCGGGTCGACCTTGCGCACCGAGCGCTCCGGGACGTCGCTGTCCACAGGGGCCAGCCGGTAGACCTTGGCGGAGCCCAGGCGGTTTACGAGCACGTCCACAAGGCCGGTGACGTCGATCGTCTTCACCGAGGCGTCCAGCGAGGTGACGGTCTGGGTGGGGCCGAGTGGCTCCGTCAGGGGCACGGCCAGCGACATGGCCTCGATCCCAAAGCCCGGGTTGATGTGGCCCGGCTTGTCACGGAAGAGACGGAACAGGCGCTGGGGGTCGCGCAACGGCGCGGCCGTGCCGATCCGCACGGCCTCGCGCCGGCCGTCCAGCCGCTCGCAGATGAGGTCGAGCTTGCGGGCGCCGAGCGCCCTGGCCTCCAGTTCCCGGCAGAGGCGATCAACCAGGTCCGCCGCCCTCCTCTGGATCGTCTCCGGAGCGCTGATCGGCTCCACGAAGGGGCGGCGCACCCGCACCAGCTCCGGCGCGCTTATGGGCTCGAACGTCTCCCTCAAGCGTCCGTGGGCCTGGTCGAGCCGACGGGTCAGCTCCGGCCCGAAGCGGAGCGCAAGGGGCGCCCGGGGCGTCCGCTCCAAGTCGCCGATCGTCTCCATGCCGAGCTTGCTCAAAGCTCCCACGACGTCGGCCGGCAGCCGCAACGCCGCGAGAGGTAGACGGTCGAGGTCGTGCGCGACTTGGCCCCTCGCAGAGACGGTGCCCCTTTCCTCGCCGTACCGGGCGAGCGCCCAGGCGGCGCCGGGCGTGTCCGCCCGCGCGCGCCAGTCGGCTCACCAGGTCCTGTAGTAGGGCGGCCTCTCCGCCGAACAGATGAGCGACGCCGGAAGCGTCGATCCAGAGGCCGTCCACGCCATCGACGGAAACCAGGGGCGAGTAGCGACGAAGCGCCCAGAGCGCGATGCGCTCCAGCGCGGCGTCATCCTCGGCCGGCTGGTGCTCCACCATCACGAGTCCAGGTACGCGCGCCTGCGCTTGCGCGACGACGAGACCCGGGTGGACGCCCAGCGCCCGGGCGGCCGGGTCAGCGTCGACCACCACCTTGCGCGCGCCGACCCGCCCGGTGACGACGACCGGGACGTCAGCCGGCGGCGTGCCGTTGGCCTGCGCCCGGCGCCAGTGATCCGTGGGCCAGCTCGGCAGGTACAGCGAGACGACCCGTCTCATCACAGGCCTCGACCTCCCACTCGCACGCGTCCGCCCCCCTGCACCGCAACAGCCCGACCAGCCACCGCGGGCGGTTCATCAAGCCCACGGCCGTTTCGCATGCCCCCGGCAGGCCCAAGAGCCACCAGCGGCTTGCCGCGGCCGGCGGCAGGACAAAGTCGGCCGCGGCGGACGCACTTCTCCACCGACGTACGGCAAAGGCGGTCGTACCCCCGTCTTCGGCCGCAAGCTGCAGCTGAAGAGGTGCCACCGTGGCTCAGTCGCCTGAGGCTGCGGCAAGCGACGCAACTCGGCTGGAGAACCGAACCATGCTAACTCCGTGCCGCGACAACGTCGGAGTTCCCAATTCGTTCTTAGCTCGGGCAGAGTCAATCAGATCGAGTGCGACCCGCCGACCCGCGCCGGTGGTGGCTCCATCGAAATCAAAGGCCCTTGTCGATGTCCGATGATCGGGAGGCGCTTAGCCCGGCTCGACCGGCCATTGCCGACGTAACCCGCCGGAACTTGAACTCTCGCACGTTGCGACCTTGGCAGTCGTGCTAGCTAATGTTTAGCATAAGCAGACCAAGCAAGACCCGGGCAGACGTGCTCTACGCAAAGCTGGCAGCAGCAGATGTTCAATTCACAGAGACACCACTATATACCCGAGTTCTTCATACGACGTTGGGCGGGTGAAGATGGTCAAGTCTGGAGCTATACCCGGCCGTATAAGGCTCTGGACCGCAAGCGTGTTGATTTCCGCTGAGAGCTGACCCGGGAGGCGGCAAGTTTCCACTGAGAAGT